>JABGZQ010000058.1 GCA_018674655.1 Fidelibacterota bacterium
GGAAATATAGGCGACAATGCTGCGGTTCAATCCATCATTAATATATTAGATCATGGCGAAGCAAAGGTTCGCCTTCAAGCGGTTATTAGTTTGGGAAAAATTGGAGACAAGTCATCTATATCCAATTTAAAAGAAATGATGACTGATTCTGAGGTAAATGTGAGATGGGATGCGGCCATTGCATTGGCAAAATTAGGAGATCCAAGTGGACAGCGAATTTTATTAGACCTCTTGGATAGAAATTATTTAGATTCGTTTCCTAATATAGATGAAATTGAGCAGGTTCAGGCAATGATGGTAGCCATTCAGGTTGCGCCCTTTATTCAGGATTTGGAATTAAAAACATCTTTGGTGCACCTAAAGCAGAATGATCCAAATTTAAAAATTCGCGAAGCAGCTCGTAAAACGTTAACACAATTCGAATAAGGTTTTATTATTATGCCTGAGGCAAACAAGAAGAAATCGGTTGCGGTACCACCAGCAAGTCCACCCCCAGCAGCATTGGGAAAAACAAATGCAGGTTCTGAAGTCACCCGCCGATCATTTTTTTCCTGGCTTTCCATCGGATGGATTGCATTTGTAGCCGCCACCGGTGGGTTTTTTACCATGATGTTGCGATTCTTTTACCCAAATGTTTTGTTTGAACCCGTTCAGACATTTCGCGCCGGTTACCCAGAAGATTACCAAGTAGGTGAAGTAGATCTTCGTTGGAAAGGGAAATATGGCACTTGGGTTGTTCGGGAAAGTGAAGGAATTTATGCATTGTCTACAGTCTGTACCCATTTAGGTTGTACTCCCAACTGGTTATCAGCAGAACAAAAATTCAAATGCCCCTGTCACGGTAGTGGCTTTCGGAAAACTGGCATTAATTTTGAGGGACCCGCTCCCCGCCCATTAGAACGATTTAGAATTGTACTCGCTGATGATGGCCAAATCATTGTGGATAAAACAAAGAAATTTCAACAAGAAAAAGGCCAGTGGGTAGACCCCGAAGCCTTTCTAAAAGTGTAAGAGAGATTTATGTCAGAGAAAAAAGGATTATTAAAACGATTAGCCGAAGGTCAAGTTTGGACTTCTATATTCCGTGGTGGCGGTGTGCCAAAATCACGTCGTCAGAGGATGATGGTTATATTGAATTCTGTCTTTTTACATCTTCATCCGGTTCGGTTACCAAAACATGCGGTTAAATTAAAATTCACATGGTGTATGGGCGGATTGTCTTTCTTTTTGTTTTTAATTTTGACGATTTCAGGTATTCTTCTTATGTTTTATTACCGACCCACAATTGAATATGCTTATGTGGATATTATTGATTTAGCTGAACAAGTACCTTTTGGTATCATGCGAGAAATTCACCGATGGGGAGCCCATGCCATGGTCATTACAGTCTGGCTTCATATGTTTCGTGTATTTATGACTGGTTCATATAAACCGCCAAGGGAATTCAATTGGGCGGTAGGAGTAATTCTATTACTTTTGACTTTGCTATTAAGCTTTACAGGATATTTACTTCCTTGGGATCAATTAGCTATATGGGCTATCACTGTTGGGTCCAACATGGCGCGTGCCACCCCATTCTTGGGAAGCGAAGGCCCCGGTGCCGCATTATTAGCTATTGGGGATATTAACTTTGTCACCATGGCGAGTGATGTACGGTTTGCTCTGATTGGTGGTCGATTTCTTGGAGAGGCAACATTGTTGCGGTTTTATGTGCTTCATTGTATTGGTCTCCCATTTATTATTATGATTTTCATGGCTGTTCACTTTTGGCGCATTCGTAAGGATGGCGGCATTTCTACACCGATGTAATGATGGAAGCATTTAAACATTTAATCGATACGCTTTCAAAACCGACAATTCTTGTTTCATTCACATTTATTATCTTTTTCTTTGTCTTTCCGCCTACAGATTGGTTTGATAAATGGCATCGTCGTCTGAAATTCGACGGATTGTGGAGTGTAAAATCGTTTTGGATTATTACGGCACTCCTGGTTGGATTTTTTGTATTTGGATTGGGTGACTCTGATTTCAGATCTATCATGCTTAAACCGGATAATGTTCCGATTGCAGGATTGATATTTTTAGTGTTCTTTTTTACTTGGCTTTCCATGAACCAAGCCTATAATAATGATAAATTAGTTGAAGCGGGTCAGCCGGTAGATGAGCAATACGATGCACCCAATGATAAGATTTTAGTATGGCCCGATTTGGTTTATATAGAATTGATCACGATTATTCTTTTTTCTGCTTTTATGCTGGTTTGGTCTATTGGATTACCGGCCCCATTAGAGGAACCTGCCAACCCATCTGAGTCTCCCAACCCTGCGAAAGCGCCATGGTACTTTTTAGGACTACAAGAAATGTTGGTATATTTTGACCCATGGATGGCCGGTGTGGTTCTTCCCAGCTTAATTATTGTCGGATTAATGGCCATTCCTTATTTAGACAATGTAAAAGAAGGGTCCGGTTACTACAGTTTTAAAGATAGAAAACTTTCCATTGCTATTTTTATGTTTGGTTGGCTAGTTCTATGGAATTTACTTATTGTAATTGGTACGGTATTGCGCGGTCCAAATTGGAATTTTTTCGGCCCATTTGAATATTGGGATAGTCATAAAATCGAAGCACTAACCAATATTAATCTATCGGAATTTATTTATGTCAAATGGATGAGTTCGGGATTGCCCGGTAACATTTTAATCAGAGAAATTTGGGGTATGGTACTTGTCTTAGGGTATTTTATGATTTTGCCGCCACTGCTGGCAAAAACATGGCTTAAGAATTTATTTGATCGATTAGGTGTTGCACGATATTCGCTATTCATCGTTTTAATCTTAGCAGCCCTGACCTTACCCATTAAAATGTATTTAAGATGGATGTTTAACTTGAAATACATCATTTCAATTCCAGAATACTTTTTCAACTTTTAAGTTGTGGATCAGGCTGACATATGACTAATCAACAAGAACGATATTATAATATATTAAAACTCAATAAGTGGTTTGCCATATCTAGTTTATTATTTGCCTTTATATGGCTATTGACATTTGCCAATGATTTTAATCGCCCCTGGAAAAAATATCAGATTGAATTTAGAGAATTAGAAATTGAAAAGACACGGGCTGATATTAAAGTAGCCAGCGAATCCTTAGAAAGTAATGAAGATTATTCTGCTCTAAAATCCAAACTTGAAGTGGCCAAAAATGAGGTTGAATCAAATCAGGAAGAGATTGATTCATTTCAAGAAAAGGTTCAAGTATTGGAAGCTGAATTATATGCAATAAATCAAAATTATCAATTCGCGAAAGCAGATTTGGATGTAGCCAAATACAACTTTGAACAAGCACAACATGGCCATGGGGATCTGGAGTCAGCTACAAAGACATTAAACAATTTAATGGTATTGACAGGTGCGAGGAAGTTAAAAGCTGAAATTATAAAAGGGAAAGTTGAAGAAGCAAACAATGGGTTAAAGACCCTACGGCAATCTTTAAAAGAAGCCAATGATGCAATTTCAGCCATTGCCCGCGATAAAAATTTGTTGGATAGAAAACTGGTAAAAATAGATCCAGAAGAAATGACTTTTTCAAATAAGATCGCCAATGTTGTTCGAGATATCCCCGTTTTAGATTTTATTGATCCGTACTATGAAGTAAAACAAGTCGTAATTAAAGATATTGAAGATGATATGGTTTTTATGGGTGTTCCGAAAGTAGATCGATGTATGACTTGTCATATGGGGATTGACAAAAAAGGATTTGAAGATGCACCTCAACCTTATACAACCCATCCCAATATTGACCTTTATCTCGGTGCAAGTTCCCCCCATCCAATGAATGAATATGGGTGTACAGGCTGTCATGCCGGACGCGGTCGTGGTACCGATTTTATTTCGTCTGCTCATAGTCCGGACAATGATGAAATGGCGAATAGATGGGAAAAAGAATTGGGTTGGCATCCACTTCATCATTGGGAAACGCCGATGTTACCTATGAAATATGTTGAAGCATCCTGTCTCAAATGTCACTCAGGATCCATCCCAAGTAAGGCAGCACCAAAATTAGATCTTGGAATGACCATTGTTGAAAAAGGTGGATGTTTTGGATGCCATCAAATTGATGGTTTTGAAAATGTACCAAGGCCTGGTCCAGGACTAAGAAAGATTAAATCAAAGATCAATAAAGATTTTGCATATAAATGGATATATGAACCACGGTCATTCAGAGAAAATTCTTGGATGCCTCATTTCTTTAAACAAATAAATAATGATGACCCAATATCTGTTAAACGCACGGATCAGGAGGTCCACGCTATTGTTTCATATTTATTTGATAAAAGTAAATCCTTTAAAATGGATCGTTTGCCAAATCAGGGAGATGCGGACAATGGACGTCTACTGATTAATTCGATAGGTTGTTTAGGATGCCATAATATCGAAGGTGATGAACGAGGAGCATCTCTTTCTGTGAATGTACTTCGGCGAGAACATGGTCCAGAATTAATTAAATTGGGTTCTAAAACAACACAACGCTGGATATATAATTGGATAAGAGATCCACAAAAATATTCTTCAGAAACTAAAATGCCAAATATGCGACTTTCTAAACAGGAAGCTGCCGATATTTCTGCCTATTTAATCAGTCAGAATGATGTAGAATTTGAACAGAATACTGTTCCTACAGTCGATGAGAATGAATTGAACATGATTGCATCTGATTTATTATCTTCTACTTTACGGCAAGATGAGGTTGAAGCACGATTAAATGGTATGGGCCTAGATGAAAAATTGGATTATGTGGGGGGAAAACTTATTCGCCAATATGGATGTTTCAGCTGTCATAATATCGATGGCTTTGAGGATGCAAAACCTATTGGAACACCCCTCTCGACTGAAGGAAGTAAGCTGATCGCCAAATTAGATTTTGGATATTTTCATGATGAGATTCCCCATACAAAATGGGATTGGTTCAATTTAAAAATAGATAATCCGCGGATATTTGATATGATCCCCCAAGAAGATGACTCATATAAAATAAAGATCAAAAGCCCGTTGGATAAATTGCGTATGCCTCATTTTGGAATGAACAATCAAGAGAGAGAAGCAACTGTAACAGTTATGATGGGATTGGTGAAAGATGAAATTCCACCCTCTAAGTTGCCATCAAAAACAGAACGATATTTAGCCATAGAAACTGGTGAAATATTAATTATGCAATATAATTGTAAGGGCTGCCACTCGATTGATGGGGATGGTGACGCCATTCAACCCACCATTGCTTCATGGCTCAGTGAAATTGCCGATAAAACGACGGCTGAAGACAAGAGTTTAGTCCTCTCTTTTTCGCCACCAATGTTGGATACCGAGGGTAGAAAAATTCAACCAAATTGGCTATTTAAATTTTTTAATAATCCGACTATGATTCGACCAAACCTACAGGTTAGAATGCCAAGTTTTGAAATGATTTCTGATAAAGAATGGAATTCCCTTATAAAATATTTCCAGTTAAAGGATGGCCAAACTATTCCGTATGAAACCCCTCATACAATTGTAAAAAAC
Source organism: Fidelibacterota bacterium (assembly GCA_018674655.1). Taxonomy (GTDB): domain Bacteria; phylum Fidelibacterota; class Marinisomatia; order Marinisomatales; family TCS55; genus TCS55. The sequence goes on from JABGZQ010000058.1 coordinate 5,558, forward strand.
TCTACAAAATATAAAGCGGGAGAAGTAATTCAAGAAATGGGTGCTTGTGACAATTGTCATTTTTATGGAAATCAAAAACCAAAACAAGCCGCATTAACATGGGGTCCCAATTTAGCCTTGGTGAAAGAACGGCTTCGATCAGAATGGCTGATAGAATGGTATAGGGATCCGCAAGCTATCATGCCTGGGACTAAAATGCCAGCGCCCTATATCCCATGGGAGGAACCCATTGATGATGTGAAAGAGTCTTGGGGAAAAAATGTAGCAAAACTTCATTCTAATCCAGAAAAACTTATTGAAGCACTTCGAGATTATACCTGGGGCATTTCGGGCCCTACTGATGTATCTAGAATTGTGAAAGCCCATCTTGCCAGTGAAGGATATGGTTTTGTGATAGAAGAAGATGACTGGGGAGATGAGGACTGGTGATAGGAAATTATTAATTTTATTTATATTGATAGATATAATTAATAGTTCATAAACTTTGGGAACGAATAATAGAATAGCGGAGAATAAATGAAACAAATAAAAAATAGTTTAATTCTTGGATCCCTTTTAATTGGATTAATGGGTGTGGCTTATGGATTAAATTCAACCAATTTAACTGACACAGATAAAAAAGAATGTACTCATGAAGCAGGGAAAGTCTGTGATAAAAAGGATGGAAGTTGCGACAAGCATTCAAAATCCGGAGCAAGCGAAGATAAATCCACCTGTGATAAAAAAGCAGATAAATCGTCCTGCAAAATGAGCAAAGAAATGAAATCCTGTAAAATGAAGAAGACGATTTAATTCAGTAAAAAACTGGCAAATATAAAAAAAAGCCCTTTTCGAATTTCGGAAAGGGCTTTTTTGTTAATATTTAGGATATATACTATTATTTCTTTTTAGGTCGCTCAAAGTTGAAATTTGCTGTTGCTTTTCCACCTTTTACAGTAATGGACTGGCTTTGTGTTCGTTTGCTCCCAAACTTTTCTTGCCAGGCAATTATTTCATAAGTCCCATCGGGAACATTAGAAATATTAAATGTTCCATCAGTGTTGGTTACAGCAAAATAAGGATGATCAAATACGCGTGTATAGCTTTTCATCCAGGGGTGCACGTCACATTTAATCACGAAAACATCTTCAGCTTTTTTAAACACAGTAGAAATCTTTTTCAGTGATTTTGGCATCCCTTTATTGAATTCTTTATTTACCTTGGGTAAGGCATGGATATTATGCATTGTTTTGTCACCATTAAGGATATCAATTTGTTGTCCGGCCATCACCGCAAATATATGCGGTGAATATATACAACCACTTTGATCCAGAGTAGCTGGCGTAGTTGGTGGGTTCCCGTTAAAGGATACATCATTTAAATACACAATTACATTGGCTAAGTTGCCATCCGCATCTACGATAAATGATTCAGCCAAAGCAGTTTCTTTGTGAGATGCGGCACAAACTGGGTCAGCATCCATACGTAATCGTTTAGCCTTTGGTGGCTTTCCAATATATTTTACACGGCCAGTAACATCCCCAGCAATTGCTGTAGAAATAATCATGCTCCCCAATAGGGCCAAGTATAATGATTTTCTCATTAATATTCTCCTGAGTTAATTAAAATTCTGCTAAATATAGTCCGCAAATATAATCTAAATACTGTCGCCATAACAAGAAACTATGTAGTCAATCTTAATTGATTGCACATAATTAATCCAAGCGTACCATTAGAAATAAATTATAAAAACTTGTTGAATATATATAAATTATATTAATATTCGGATGTGCATATCCCATTATATAGGATGAATGGTATACTAATTACTATTTAACGCATCGTTTTTTGAGAAGTAAGATCAAGTTCGGTTTAAGAGCTCCTTAATAATAAAATCGAATTTCTTGTTTCTTCTGAAGGCGGGGGAGATAATTAGTAGAATTTCGTCATTTTAAAGAGGACGTGTTAATTCGGTCCATGGCCTGATCATCAGGCCATGGCATTGTTTATTGAAAATTTGGCTATGACACTCGATACAAAAAGAATAGTATCTACAGCATTAACACTCTTTTCCATATGTCCCTCCTTTTGGTTGCCTACAAAAAGCCCATACATACGCGGAAAGATTTAAATTTGTATGATATGGCTGTTGTGTCGAGTGTCTTTTGGCCAAAATTCATATCTTAAATATATAAGAGGACATAAATATCTGAAATATGATTTGCAATATGTCAAAGATTCATTATAACTTTTAAAGTAGATAATAATATCCATTTAAATGTTTTACACTAAATCAGCTAAATATGCCATCCAAACCATGATCTATCTGGCTATAAAAGAGAACCAGGGATTAGTCATGGTCTCGGAAATCGCCAATGCGTATCATATATCGCAGTCATTTTTATCTAAAATCACTCGCACGCTTCGGAAGTATAATTTAATTAAATCTACTCGGGGGAGAAACGGTGGAATAAAATTAGCAAAATCTAAAGATTTAATTTTTATTAGTGACATTTTACTGGCAATTGATGGCCCAGAGTCAATTGAGCCCAAATGTATCTTTGGTTATGAGTCATGCTCTGAAATGCAACCATGCCCGTTTCATCATCGCTGGGAAGATGTTATTGTTCAAATCCATGATTTGATGGAGACTGAAACATTGGGGAGTCTAACAGCCGATGTCATGGAAAGAAATTATTTACCTGGTATAAAAGAATTTAGCCCCAATCTTTTGAACTAACTATTTGGACCAAAAAGGATGAAAAAAACTTATACATTTATCATAATAGCGTGGACTACTCTTTCGTCAAGCATTTTAGGGCAGGATGTAGAAGGGTTTTATAAACAAAATTGTGCAAGTTGCCATACAATTGGTGGTGGTCGGTTAACGGGTCCTGACCTAAAGAATATTCATTTAAGAAAAGATGAGGATTGGATCAAAAAATTTATTGCCAATCCTCAAGCAGTTATAAATAGCGGTGATGCATATGCTCGAGAATTGCTCTCAGAATCGCGTGGTGTCGTCATGCCTAAAGTGGGTGGGCTAACACCATTTATCATTCAGTCTTTGGTTGATTTTATTATAGATGAATCTTCCAAAGAAAAATCGAAATATGGTAGTAGTGCAATTGCAGATCGACCATTAACTCCAGGCGATATTGTGAAAGGGCGTGCTTTATTCCTTGGTGTCACCAAATTGAAAAATAATGGGCCTACTTGTATTGGATGCCATTCGGTAGCGGGGGAAGGATTACTTGGCGGTGGTCTATTGGGTCCAGACTTAACAAATGTTTATGGACGATTGGGTGGCAAAAAACCTTTGGCCGCTTGGTTGGCCAGCCCTGGAAGTGAAACCATGGGCCCCATTTATCAAAAGTATCCAATAGATGAAGAAGAAGTATTGCCATTAGTAGCATTTTTTAAAGATAAAACTTTATCAAATGTAACTGAGGCAGGTGTTCATGATTTTAATTTTATAATTATTGGTTTCGTTGGATTAGCTATTGTACTGGTTCTATTCGATTTATTTTGGGGAAATAGGCTTCGATCCATCAGAAGAAAAATGGTTGAAGGGAAAATATAATGAGTGATAAAAACGGTAAACTTTCTTGGATTCGAGATGAAGTTTCTCCCCAAAATCGTAAATGGGAAGAATTTTATCGGAACCGGTGGCAATATGATAAAGTCGTTCGCAGTACCCATGGCGTAAACTGTACAGGTAGTTGTACTTGGCAGATTCATGTAAAAGATGGAATTGTCACTTGGGAAATGCAGGGGTTGGATTATCCGAAACTTGAAAGTGGTATCCCGCCATATGAGCCACGAGGTTGTCAGCGTGGGATTTCATTCTCATGGTATTTGTACAGCCCACTTCGAGTAAAGTACCCATATATCCGTGGAGTATTATTGGATCTTTGGAAAGAAGCAAGAAAAGAGTTCACCGATCCAGTAGAAGCGTGGGAATCCATGGTAAATGATCCGGGGAAACGGAAAAGGTGGCAAAATGCCAGAGGTAAAGGTGGTTTTCGTCGTGCGGATTGGGAGACTGTTAAAGAAATATCTGCGGCATCAATGGTTCATACTATCAAGCAGCACGGACCGGATAGAATTGCAGGATTTTCTCCAATCCCTGCTATGTCTATGATTAGTTATGCTGCTGGCGCCAGATTGATGCAGTTAGTGGGTGGTGTTTCACTTTCATTCTACGATTGGTATTGCGATTTGCCCAGTGCATCTCCTGAAACATGGGGAGAGCAGACAGATGTCCAGGAATCTGCTGATTGGTATAACGCTAAAATGCTTGCAGTTATGGGTGCTAATTTAAATATGACTCGAACCCCAGATGTCCATTTTGCAGCTGAAGCTCGCCATAATGGAACCAAGATGGTAGTTTTCTCACCTGATTTCTCTCAGGTTTCAAAATTCAGTGACGAGTGGATTCCAATAAATGCAGGGCAAGACGGTGCTTTTTGGATGGCTGTAAACCATGTGATTTTGAAAGAGTTTCATCACGATAACCAAACACCAGATTTTATAGATTATACTAAGCGATATACCGATTCACCTTTTTTGGTTGAAATTAATAATTCCAATGATATTAATCGTCCAGGCCAAATGTTACGTGCTAATCGTCTTTCCCAGTATCAGGATATTGAAAACGGTGATTGGCAATTTCTTATGTGGGATGAGACGGATAACCGAACAAAAGTACCGCAAGGGTCGGCTGGGAATCGATGGGCAAAAGAAAATAAAGGAAAGTGGAACCTAAAGCTTGAAGATAATGTTGATGGTTCAAAAATTGATCCAGCATTAACATTTTTAAAAAACTCAGATGAAATTATCGATATTGAAATTGACAATTTTGCGGAAGGAGAAACTACCCAGCGGAAAGTCCCTGTTAAATACATTGAAACGAAAAATGGTAAAGTAGCCGTGGCTACGGTATATGATTTACTTATGGCACAATATGGTGTAGGCCGTGGATTAGAAGGGTATCCAACATCGTATGATAAAGATGAACTCTATACACCTACGTGGGCAGAAAAGTACACTGGAATATCACCGGATACATTAATTCGGTTTGCGAGAGAATGGGCAAGCACAGCCGAACATACGGGTGGAAAGTGCACAGTTATCATTGGTGCTGGTATTAACCATTGGTACCATGCAAATCTTATGTATCGGGCCGCCATTCATGCACTCATGTTTACGGGATGTATTGGGAAAAATGGCGGTGGGTTGGCACATTATGTCGGCCAGGAAAAATTGGCTCCAGGCGAATCTTGGGCTTCCATAGCATTGGCCAAAGATTGGCATGCCCCATCTAGACTTCAAAATACACCTAGCTGGCACTATATCCATTCGGATCAATGGCGTTATGAAAAAAGTTTTACAGATTACCATACAGTTCCTAAGAATCAACCAGAGAATACATTAGCCAAAGGGCATACAATCGATGTAAATGTGAAAGCAGTTCAAAATGGTTGGTTGCCTTTTTATCCCCAATTTGAAACCAATCCAATTGATTTGGTGAGTGAAGCGCGTGAGAATGGTGCTATCGACGAAAAGGGTGTCGTGGATTATGTGGTTGAAAAACTTAAAAAACGGGATTTAAAATATTCTATAGAAGATCCAGATAATGCAGATAACTGGCCACGCGTATGGTTCGTATGGCGTGGTAATGCCATTGGTGGAAGTGCGAAAGGTCATGAGTTCTTTTTAGATCATTATCTTGGCACTCACACCAATCAGGTATCCGATAGCAATTTCGCAAAAGGATCCACAGAAGAAGTCGTATGGCACGATAAAGTTCCCCAGGGTAAAATGGATCTTGTGGTTGATCTAAACTTCAGGATGGATACATCTGCTTTGTATTCAGATATTGTGTTACCTGCAGCCACTTGGTATGAAAAAGATGATTTGAATTCTACGGATATGCATAGCTTTATTCATCCTTTGCAAGAAGCAGTACCTCCAGCATGGGAATCTAAAAGTGATTGGGATATATTTAAAAATATTGCTGAAGCATTTTCAAAAATATCTTCTAAGCATTTCCCTGACACTGTTGAAGATTTGGTATCTGTCCCCTTGCTACACGATACACCTGCTGAAATAGCACAAAAAGAAATTAAAGAATGGATCAAGGGAGAGGTGGAGGCTATTCCAGGCAAAACAATGCCCAATATGAAAATAGCCAAACGAGATTATAAGAATATTCATAATCAGTTCATTTCATATGGACCAAATATCCCCCGAAATGGTCTTGGAGCTCACGGTACGAGTTATGATGTAAAGGACGAATACCAGCGGTTAATCGATGAAACCCCTGTGGAAGAGTGGAATGGCAATATATATCCATCTCTCAAAGAAGCCAAAAATGTTGCAAATACTGTATTAACATTAGCGACGGTTACCAATGGAGAGTTGGCGTATCGTTCATATAAGAATATGGAAGAAAAAACGGGACTTGTCTTGGCAGATTTGGCTGAGAAAAACCGGGGTGCTCGAGTCACATTTGATGACTTATGTTCTCAGCCAAAGCGGTTGTTAAATAGTCCTATGTGGTCCGGACTAACAGAAAATGGCCGAGCCTATTCTCCATTTACTTATAATGTTGAACGATTAATTCCATGGCGGACATTGACTGGGCGACAGCATTTTTATTTGGATCATCCTGGATATATTCAATATGGTGAACATTTACCCACATATAAACCAAAGCCAACACCCACCCAATACGCAGAACTCACGACGAGTGAGTCGGAACACAAAACTAAAATATTCAACTACCTAACACCTCATGGTAAATGGCATATACACTCGACCTATGGAGACAATCATCGTATGTCAACCTTAAGTCGTGGAGTTGAACCATTTTGGATTAATGATAAAGATGCTGAAGATCTGGGTATTGTGGATAACGATTGGGTTGAGGTTTATAATGATAATGGTGTTGTGGTTACCCGGGCAAATGTAAGTGCGCGAATTCCAAAAGGAATTGTCGTGATTTATCATGCAACCGAACGAACATTGTCTGTACCGAAATCACCATTGCGGGGTAATAAACGAGCGGGAATGAATAATAGCCTTACTCGTGCACGGCTCAAGCCAAACCTCATGGTTGGTGGTTATGGTCAATTTACATATCACTTTAATTATTGGGGTCCAACAGGTGCAAATCGAGACACATATATCATGGTACGTAAACTTCCCATCCTGAACTGGTAAAAGGAAAAAATAGAATGGACATCAGAAGTCAGATTTCAATGGTTTTTCACCTAGATAAATGTATCGGGTGCCACACGTGCAGTATCGCCTGTAAAAATATATGGACCGACCGAAAAGGGACGGAATATATGTGGTGGAACAATGTAGAAACAAAACCAGGGACAGGATTCCCTACGCGATGGGAAGATCAAGAGAAATATAAAGGCGGTTGGGAATTGGTGAATGGAGAACTCAAGCTTAAATCAACTTCCAAAGTGAAAACCGTGACTAATATTTTTCATAATCCAAATATGCCTACAATGGATGATTATTACGAACCTTGGTCATATAAGTATAAAGATTTATTTGACGCACCAGCGGGGGATGATCAACCAACGGCTAAGCCAATATCGATGGTAACGGGTGAATATATGGATATTGAGGCTGGACCCAACTGGGATGATGATTTGTCGGGTTCTCCGATTTACGCTGAGAATGATATCAATCTAGATGTGTTATCTGAAGAACAACGAGATCAGTTATTCGCTATTGAACGATTAATGATGTTTTATTTTCCGCGTATTTGTAACCATTGTATGAATCCATCTTGTGTTGCATCCTGCCCTTCAGGTGCTTTGTATAAACGTGGAGAAGATGGCATTGTATTGATTGATCAGAAAAGATGTCGTGCATGGCGTAAATGTATCGCTGCCTGCCCATATAAAAAGACATATTATAACTGGAATACTGGAAAATCTGAAAAATGTATTCTTTGTTTTCCACGAGTAGAAACAGGGCAAGCGCCTGCATGTTTCCATTCCTGTGTAGGACGGATTCGTTACTTGGGCGTCTTGCTATATGATGCAGATAGAATTGAAGAAACAGCCAAACATCCGGATCATGAATTGGTGGATGCGCAACGGGAAATGATTTTAGACCCTTTTAATGAAAATGTAATTCGAGAAGCAAAGAAAAATGGCATCGCTGACTCTACAATTAAAGCTGCACAAGAATCTCCTGTATACAAATTTGTAAAAGATTGGGGAATTGCATTACCGCCTCACGTCGAATATCGTACTCTGCCGATGCTTTTTTATGTACCGCCCATGTTGCCTGTAATGTCTTCTCAAGAAGGGGACTCGGTTCGAAGTATTAATGAAGAATATTTTCCCGATTTTGAAAAAGCGCGTACACCGATCAAATATTTAGCCAAAATGTTTGGTGGCGGCAATGAAAGCCATTTGCGTTATGTATTGAAAAAACAATCTGCTATCCGAGCTTACCGTCGTGCTGTGACCGTTGGCGATATTGATATGTTGGATGCAGAAAAAGCATTAATAGAAGCAGATTGCACGCCACAGGAGGCGGATAAAATATATAAGCTTACATCCTTATGTACATTTGATGATCGATTTGTTATTCCAGCTGCCCATAGGGAAGAGGCGATCGAAATGATGAAAGATCCATTGGAACACAAACAGGAAGCTGGTTTTGGATTTCGTGATGCACCTGCAAGAGGAAGATAATGAGTAATCGATATACGCAACTCATTCCATTGGTGTCTTATCCAGGACAAGGATTATTGGAGGCTATTAACAATATAGAGCCATCGACTGCTGGCAGAGAAAGGGATTTAGATCTCAGGCAATTCATTCAATTTATTAGTAAAACTAAACTAACAGAACTTCAAGAAAAATTCACACAAACCTTTGATATGAATCCCGCAACATGTTTGGATTTGGGATGGCATCTATATGGTGAAGCCTATGAGCGTGGAGCCTTTATGGTTAAAGTCAGAGAATTGTTACGCGACAATAAAATTGAAGAGTCATCCGAATTACCTGACCATTTGTCTCACGTGCTATCAGCTATAGAGGTCCTAGATGAAGCTGATCAAAAAGTATTTATTGAAAAATATGTACAACCGGCAATGAAAAAAATTCTTAAAGGATTTGGGGAATCCGATAATCCCTATAAGCAGGCCATTCAATTTATTAATAGAATCTTGACAAAACCAGCGCTTGACAATGGAGGAAATGCCTAATGGATTCATATAAAAATATACTCGATACATTTTTCTTTTCCATGTTTCCTTATATTATAATTTTCACATTTCTATTGGTAACGATTCAACGATATCGTGCCAAGGCCTATACTTTTTCAAGTTTATCATCTCAATTTTTAGAGAATAAACAGCATTTTTGGGCCATGATACCATTCCATTATGGAATCATTGCTGTTTTAGCAGCGCACTTCGTTTGGTTTCTTGTACCTGATACAGTTTTGTGGTGGAATCGTGTACCAGCGAGACTTTATGTAATGGAAATTGCTATGTTTATATTTGGTTTAATGACACTAATTGGATTAATTAATATAATTATTCGTCGTCAAACCAACTCTATGGCAAAGGTTGTGACTTCCAAGGCGGATTGGTGGGTATTGGGATTTTTAACTATCCAAGTTGTAACGGGTCTCTACATTGCATATTTTTATCGCTGGGGATCTAGCTGGTTTGCCGCATCCTTGACGCCGTACCTGTGGTCTGTAATAAAATTAAGTCCTGATTTGACCTATATATCTGCAATGCCCTTTATGGTTAAAGCACATATTGTCAGTGCCTATTCTATTATTTTACTGTTTCCTTTTACACGGTTAGTCCATGCATTGGTCGTCCCGAATCCATATTTATGGCGAAAACCACAAGTAGTCAGGTGGTATTGGAACCGAAAAAAAATTAGAAGCTCAAAAAATTTATAATTTATAATACATAATTAATAACGTAATAAAAGGATAAAAATGATACAAGAGAAAACAGTGGGTGAAATTGTTACGGAAGATATCCGTACAGCAACCATTTTTAAAAAACATGGTGTGGATTTTTGTTGTGGCGGTGGAGAAAAGTTAGATATTGCTTGCAGTAATAAAGGTGCTGATTTAGACAAAATAATTTCGGAATTAGAATCCGTAATGAACGATGAATCTATATCTACAGATTATAGCGCAATGGCTTTGGATGAATTGGTCGACCACATCTATAACACACATCATAAATATATTTATGAAAACGGTCAAATAACGGCAGAATTTATAAATAAAGTGGCACGTGTTCATGGTGAACGTCATCCAGAAACGGTCGAGATCGCCAAGCTTTTTAATGACCTTATGATCGACTTACACCAACATATGATGAAGGAAGAACAAATATTATTTCCTTATATCAAACAGATGGTCCAGAGCGAAACATCAAATGGTGCATTTGTGAATGGACCAATTTCAGTAATGATGGCTGAACATGAAACTGCTGGGGATATTTTGAAAAAAATGAATGATTTAAGTGGCGATTTTGAACCACCGGTTGATGGGTGTAATACTTATCGTGCAGCTTATGCCAATCTGAAAGATATGGAAAACGACATTCATTTACATATTCATTTAGAGAATAATATTTTATTTCCCAAAGCAGTTATGCTTGAAGAAAAATTGAATTGATTTAGAATCGGTTAATGGACAAACTGCTCAACAAGCAATTTTCCACGATCATTGGTATCATGATAGTGGTGGCGGTAATTATCTCTTTTAAGAATTCCAGTTTTCATATTCCTGGGAATCAAGAGGATTATCAACCGACTCAACCGATTGCCTTTTCTCATCAGCTTCACGCAGGAGAAATGGAAATCGCCTGTCAATATTGTCATTTTGGTGCGGAAGATAGCAAACATGCTGGTATTCCGCCGGCAAATGTTTGTATGAACTGTCACAAATTTGTCAATAATACATTTAACGAAACGCGTCGTGCAGATCTGGAAAATAGAAAACCTGTTTTCAGCAAAGAGATTAAAAAGATTTATGCCTCTTTGGGGCTGGATTTAGATGGGATAAAAGTAAATGACGAAATACCCACAGAATGGGTAAAAGTTCATAACGTTCCAGACTTTGTGTTTTTTAGCCATAAACCCCATATAACGGCTGGCGTGGATTGTGCCAAGTGCCATGGTGATGTTCAAACGATGACACAGGTGAAACAAGTAGAAGATTTATCCATGGGATGGTGTTTGGATTGCCATCGTCAAGAGCATGATTCAATTCAATCAGCAACCGGAAGAACCGCATACTTACAGGATTGTGCTTCATGCCATTATTAAAAAAATTATGTCAGATTTAATTAAACAATATTATATGAGTTATGAAGATCATGCCTGTGATCAGGAGTGTTCTGTTTCAGATTTGCCACCTGCAGAAGAAGTCGCTAAAACGAGCGATGTTACGCGCCGTAGTTTTTTGAAAACTACCGGTTTTTCTTTTGCAGCTCTAATGACAGCATGCAGCAAAACACCTGTCCAAAAAGCGATTCCATTTTTAATACAACCCGAGGAAGTGTTGCCAGGGAAAGCCACTTGGTATGCATCTACCAGTTTTGCGTGTGAAGCTGGATGTAGTGTTCACGTTAAAAACCGTGATGGTCGCCCCATCAAACTGGAAGGAAACCCTCATCACCCTATTACACAGGGCGGTCTGTGTTCTCAATGTCAGGCAAGCCTGCTTGAACTTTATGATTCTACTCGTTTATTTGATCCGGTATTATACAGGCAAAGTTCGACTTGGGATGCAGTCGATAGTCATGTGGTTAAAGAACTCAGAAAAATTAAAGGAAAGGAGAAAGAAATTGTTTTGCTAACAGGAACAGTTTCAAGCCCATCGCTTAATTTTGCAATCAAAAAGTTTAAGAAAAAATTCAAGACTGTTTCCCATGTTCAAATGGATGAAATTTCTTATGGTGCTATTTTGGATGCACATAAACAGAATTATGGTAAACGAATCTTGCCCAAATACCGTTTTGACAAAGCAGATTTAATTGTCAGTATTGATGCAGATTTTTTGGGTTCATGGGTTTCACCGATACAATTCACAAAAGATTTCCGGAAGAATAGAGATCTAAATGCGAAACATATATCTAAATTGATCCAAGTGGAATCCAGAATGTCCATTACCGGTGGAAAAGCTGATGAGCGGATTGCGCTTTCACCGTCAGAAATGGTTCTATTTGTAAAAGACTTGGATGCCTTTATTCGCGGGAAAAAAGGGTCGAATGCCAAAGCAAAAGAATTGGCAAAAGCATTGAAACATCATCAGGGCAAATCACTGGTCGTTTCCGGAATCAACGATATTAATGTGCAATTATTGATTAATCGGATCAACCATACATTGAGAAATGTGGGCCGAACTTTAGATATACAAAAACCAAGCAAACAATTTGCAGGATCAGATTCTGATGTTCAATCATTATTTCAAAAAATGAAAAATGGTTCGGTAGGCGCATTGCTTGTTGCTGATGTTAATCCTATTTATGCCTTGCCGAATGGTATTGAATTTGGATCTGCGATGGATTCATTAGATTTGACAGTTTCATTTTCGGATAAGAATAATGAAACAACAGAACATTGTAAGGTTATTGCGCCACAACTGCATGGTCTTGAATCTTGGAATGATAGTGAACAAGTTTCCGGTCTTTTATCTATGACTCAGCCAGTAATTCATCCATTTGGGAAAAATCGATCAATTCGAAAATCTATTTCATCTTGGTCTGGCATTCAAACTGACGAACGAGATTTAGTTCGTAATTATTGGAAGAAGATATTTCAATCCCGTGTAAAAAGTGGAAAAACATTCGCACGCTTTTGGAATGAATTAGTTCATGATGGATTTGCAAAAATTTCCCCAGAAAAATTAAACCTTACCACTTTTCAAAATAGAAAACCCAATCTATCAACATCAAAGATTGATGGTTTAGAATTGGTTCTATTCTCCTCATCGCAATTGGGAAATGGTCGCCATGCTGAAAACCCATGGTTACAAGAATTGCCTGATCCTATTACAAAAGTTACTTGGGATAATACAGCATCACTTTCGCCAAAAACGGCAGAAAAATATAATTTAAAAAAAGGTGATATCATTCAAGTGAAATCCAATGGATCTTCAATGGATTTGCCAGTCTTACTTCAACCGGGACAGCGGAATAATACCATAGCCATAGCGTTGGGATATGGCCGAAAGGGTACAGAAAGATTTCATGAAGTTGGGCCGGATTGGCTAGAAAAAAAGTCAACGGTTGCTAAAGGGGAAACGGTCGGTACGAATGCGTCGCCTTTCATCTCCGAAACAAATGGATTCCAATATTCAGGCATGGTGGCGACGATTTCTAAAGTAGGTGAATCCTATGATTTAGCCATGACCCAGACGTATCATACGTTATCCAACCCAGAGAATACATCCCCAGCCATTATGCCCGTACGTCCATTTGTTCAGGAAACAACATTTGAAGAATATAAAAAAGATCCATCTTCGGGTAAACATCACGGACATCCTGTTACGACAATGTGGAAAGACGATCACCCTTACGATGGACATCACTGGGGCATGGCTTTCGATTTATCCGCTTGCACTGGATGCTCCTCTTGTATCATCGGTTGTCAGGTAGAAAACAATGTTCCTGTCGTGGGAAAGGATGAGGTACATAGAAAACGAGATATGGCATGGCTCAGATTAGATCGATATTATTCTGGAGAAGGTGAAGATATTGATGTATCCTTCCAAGCCATGATGTGTCAGCATTGTGATAATGCTCCTTGTGAGCCGGTTTGTCCAGTTTTAGCGACGGTTCACAGTTCCGAGGGGTTGAATCAACAAGTATATAATCGCTGTGTTGGGACTCGATTCTGTGCCAATAACTGCCCTTATAAAGTTCGGCGGTTTAACTGGTTTGAATATGCCCGTGAAGATGTTATGGAAAATATGGTATTAAACCCGGATGTAACGGTACGATCCCGTGGGGTCATGGAAAAATGTTCTATGTGTGTCCAGCGGATTCAAGAAGCAAAATTTGAAGCAAAACGATTAGGTATTCCTTTGAAAGATGGGAATATTAAACTCGCTTGTGAACAATCTTGTCCCGCGGATGCGATTACATTTGGAGATTTAAATGATCCAGAGAGCAGGATTTCAAAAATAAATAAGGACGAAAGACATTACCACGTATTGGAAGATTTAAATGTATTGCCGACTGTGGGTTATTTAACCCAAGTAAAGAATAGAGATAAAAGTGATCAGACAAGTGGGGGACATCATGGCTGATCATCAAACATCTATCCGGGAACCCCAAATTCATGGAAATAAAAACCTTAATGATGTTACAAATGAAGTGTGTAACATTATGGATCGGAAGCCCACTTGGCTTTGGTGGCTGGGGATAACCCTATCTTTAAGTGCACTAACCTTGGGCATTGTATCTGTTTCTTACCAGATTGCGACAGGTATTGGAACATGGGGTTTGAATAAAACAGTTGGGTGGGCTTTTGATATTACTAATTTTGTATTTTGGGTGGGTATTGGTCATGCGGGTACATTGATATCTGCAATTTTATTTTTATTTAGACAAAAGTGGCGGACATCTATTAATCGCTCGGCAGAGGCCATGACTATTTTTGCTGTTATGTGTGCCGGTTTATTCCCCATTATTCATATGGGTCGCCCATGGTTGGCTTATTGGATGTTTCCCTATCCAAATTTCCGTGGTCCTTTGTGGATAAATTTTCGTTCACCCTTGGCGTGGGATGTATTTGCAATTGGAACCTATTTGATCATATCCGCAACTTTCTGGTATTTTGGAATGATTCCAGATTTAGCGACAGTTCGTGATCGGGCAAAAAATAAAATAAAAAAATTCATTTTTGGCGCTTTGAGTCTCGGATGGAATGGAAGCTATCGTGTTTGGCATCGTTATGAAACAGTATATGCATTGCTTGCAGGGTTGGCGACGCCATTGGTTGTATCTGTTCATACAGTGGTTAGTTTTGACTTTGCCACCTCATCGATTCCAGGATGGCATACGACTACTTTCCCGCCCTATTTCGTAGCTGGTGCAGTTTTTAGTGGTTTCGCGATGGTGCTTACCTTAATGATAATTGCAAGAAAAACATTAAAATTAGAGGAATACATTACACTTAATCATATTGAAAATATGACAAAGGTCATTATTGTGACCGGTGGAATTGTAACGGCATCTTATGCTACAGAATTTTTCATTGCCTGGTATTCTGGTAATGGCTTTGAACAATTTGTATTTCTAAATAGAGCATTAGGACCCTTTGCCTGGGCGTATTGGATTATGGTTGGCTGTAACCTCATTACACCTCAGTTTTTTTGGTTTCGCTCAATTCGACGGAATGTAATCATTGTTTTTATCCTATCCATTTTTGTGAATATCGGCATGTGGTTTGAAAGATTTGTCATTATTGTAACTTCACTACACAGAGATTTTTTACCGTCGGCTTGGTCTATGTATGCTCCCACATGGGTAGAGATTGGAACTTTAATAGGAAGTTTCGGATTATTTTTCACTTTATTCCTTTTGTTTATTCGTACGATGCCCATGATTTCAATGGGCGAAGTCAAATCTGTATTACATTTTCGCGGTAAAGGAAAAGAAACATAATGGAAAAGTTATTAATTGCCGAATTTCAAAATGAATACGATTTAGTCGATTCCGTAAAGGCTGTTCGTGCTGCTGATATAGATGTGATAGATGCCTATACACCTTATGCTGTACATGGGTTGGATAAAGCAATGGATCTCAAGCCTTCGAGACTCACTCAAATTTGTTTTACATTTGCCTTTATTGGATTGCTGGTAGGTGTATTGGGACAATACTGGGTTTCAGCTGTGAATTGGCCCATTAACATTGGGGGGCGACCATGGAATTCTTTGCCAGCTTTTATGCCAGTCGCTTTTGAGGTTATTATTTTATTTGCGGGCTTAGGAACCGTATTTAGTTTTTTTGCATGGCGTAGGGTGAAACATGGAAAACCAGGACTTCAGCCATCTCTCAGAGCAACAAATGATCGGTTTTATATTGTAATGAAACAGGGACAACACAGGAAATCAGCAACATCTGTAACAGAAATTGTAACAGCACATCATGGCAAAATGGTGGAAAACTGATATGAATACTAAGACTATCATTTATTTTATTTTAACTGTGTTGGCTATCTACTTGGTTGGGCAAACAATATCTTCTGATCGTGGCGAACCTAATTCTGAATTTATTCCAGAAATGGTTCATTCTATTGCTTATGATGCATTTGCCCCCAACCCCAATGCCAGTGATGGTAAAACACTTCAGTTTCCCCCGATAGGAACCATTGCAATTGGGTTTATGCCGGAGTATCCTGATGGGGAACTTACCCGAGAAAATGCCGGTACTGTATTGAAAAATCCATTTATCATGGATAATGCAGACTTATCTCGCGGTGCCGATGTTTATGCAACATTTTGCCAGACATGTCATGGGCTAAATGGAGATGGAGATGGACCTGTTACGAAAAGGGGTGTGCCACCCCCACCTTCGCTCAAAACAGATAAAGTTAGAAAAATGAAAGATGGTGATATTTACTATTTGATATCCCATGGTATCGGAAATATGCCGCCATATAGGTCCCAAGTAAAACGAAATGATCGATGGTTGGTCACTCATTTTATTAGAACGTTGAAATAGATATGAATGAAAAGAATTTTATTATAGATCCATCATTATTTAAGAAATTAACCATGGCTACAGCCGTTGGTCTGATAACAATTATCATTGGTGTATTTGCTTCAGAACGAATTTGGCCTAATATATTATTGGCAGCAAACTATATCACAGGGATTGGTTTTACAGGTATGTTATTTGTAGCGATTCTATATGTCAGTAATGCTGGTTGGGGTGTGGCGATTCGCCGAATACCTGAAGCCATGTTTTCGGCATTATCTGTTGGGTTTATCCTAATGCTTCTTGTGCTACTTGGCGTACACCATTTATATGAGTGGTCCCATCCGGGGGTGATGGTGAACGATCCCATACTTCAAGGAAAAGAACCATGGTTAAATCTCCCCAGTTTTATTCTACGAGTGCCCATTTATTTTGGTATATGGTTTTTATTAGGGAAGCCCATATTAAATCATTCAAGGAAGCAGGATGAGAGTGGTGATCCTGAACATAAACAAAAAAGTATCCGATGGTCTGCGGCTTGGTTATATATTGGTGGAATTGCTTTTATTATTTCCAGCTTCGATTGGATTATGTCTATAGAGCCCCATTGGTATAGTACTATTTTTGGATTATATAATTTTTCCGGCGTTTTCAACTCAGGTTTAGCATTCATGATTATACTACTCATTTATCTCAGAAGAATTGGGTATATAAAAGTGTTGAAAAACGATCACCTTTATGAGTTGGCTCGTTATTTGTTCGCATTTACCACATTCTGGGTTTATATCTGGTTTTCTCAGCATATGCTCATTTGGTATGCAAACATTCCAGAAGAAACAGGCTATTATTTAAAACGTCATGCTGGTGCATTCGGTGTATTGACAGTAATTAATATATTGATGAACTGGCTGATCCCATTTACGATTCTTCTATTTAGGAAATCAAAACGAACGGAAAAACCGCTTTTGATTGCATCTTCTATTGTATTAATTGGTCATTGGACCGATTTATATTTAATGATATTTCCACCCTTGATCGGTGAAACACCAATCTTTGGTTTGTTAGAAATTGGTGTGGTAATTGGCATAATGGGAGTCACATTGTGGGTGGTTCTCCGTTCCTTATCAAAATGGAACCTGGTGCCCATAAAAGATCCGTATTTAGAAGAAAGTATACATTTGCATACTTAAATTTCTCTTAAATCCCTTTATATATTAATAATAATAATAATCAAGGCATAGGAGCTCATTATGTTAAAACAATTAATTGTTATAGTTGGAATAATTGGTGTTTTAGTTGCGGAATCCAATCCATTAAAATATTCGGGACAAGTCCGTCAACGATATGAAATGGTGAATAAGGACTTTTCGGATACAACTGGATTCAATAATAAGAATTATCTTCGCACACGGTTTGCGGTTACATACAAAAGTGAGGATGTAATGACATTCGTTCAACTGCAGGATGCCAGAATATTTGGAACTGAAACAAGTACATTAAAAGATGGTACGGCTGATGCTTTAGATGTGCATCAGGCATATTTTAAACTCAATCATTTGTTTAGAATGCCATTGAGTGCCAAGGTTGGCCGTTTCGAAGTTGTCTATGGTCCACAGAGGCTTATTGGGTCGGTTGAGTGGCATAATATTGGCCGCAGTTTTGACGGTGTTGTTTTTAATTATACAACCAAATTTGCTAATGTGGATTTTTTCAACTACAAACAAGTTGAAGCAGGTACAATTGAAGATGACGATGATTTTAATGTTCGTGGTGCTTACGCCAATTTGAATTTTATGAAAGGACATCAAACTCAAGCTTTTGCCATCCAAGATAATAAACGAATGACCTTAGGTGGCTATGGTAAAGGTGAATTTGGTGGCGTGAATTACGAAGTGGAGTTTGCCATTCAGAATGGGAATGTTTCTGACGATATCAAAGCGGGTGGTATGATGTATGGTATTAATGCTGGATATAAAATTTCTGGCATGACATTATTAGCAGGTATCGATTATATTTCTGGTGATGACTCTAAAACAGGTGAAGTCGATGAAGCTTTTAACACACTTTATGCAACCAACCATAAATACTATGGTTTTATGGATTATTTCTTGAACCTGCCTGTTCATACAGGTGGTTTAGGCCTTCAGGATATCCATATGAAATTGAGCGGTTTTAAGTTCAGTGGCCATACGGTAAATGTAGCATACCATATGTTTAATGCGGATAAAAGCAGCGATACATTCGGAAATGAACTGGATATTACTTTGGTCAAGAAATTTGCTGATAATGTAAAATTTGTGGGTGGTTATTCTATGTTTATGCCGGGAAAATTAAAGGCAGAAAATGGTGTAAATGGGAATTTTGTCTATTTAATGACTATTGTAAATTTCTAATAGTGAATTAGATAATAATTATAGAAGTAAAGTAGTTAAGAATGAAACGTATTAAACAATCTATACTATATTTATTTTAATAAAGGAGTAAATAAATTGGAACCATTTTATGTGAATTTACCTAACAATCATGTTCTTAAAACATTATACTTGGAACATGAAATAATTTTAAAAACTTTAGATGAAATATCTGACTTAAATACAAAAATACAAAAAATTCAAGATCTTGAGTCTGCTATTCCTCTATTAAGTGAACTTCACCAATTGTCAACAATATTAACAGACTCAGAACCCCATCATCAGCGGGAGGAAGAAGCACTGTTCCCCGTAATGATTGAAAGAGGAATGGGGGGACCACCTACGGTTATGACCATGGAACATGGTCCGATTCGTGAACTTAAACATAGCCTAAAGGATATTTCGATAAATTATAAAAATGTTAGTTGGGATGAATTGAAATCAGCCATTAATAAAAATAGTATAGGTCTTTGTCAGATGTTATCTGACCACATTCAAAAGGAAAATCAAATGTGCTACCCCATGGCATTACAGGGCATCCCTGAGAAACATGTATGGGATGAGATAAAGAAAAAAGCGGATAAAATTGGGTATTGCAGTTTTACGCCTAAATAATAATAAATATTTTTTGTTATAAATATAGGAATATATCATCCTATATTCACCATTTATTAAATGGCATTTAAGCTAATAGTCCATTAATTACACTATTACTATAAATGGAAATATCACTTCAAATAAGAGCTTTTTATGATGCACTCCCTAAGAATCATATGCTTCGGATATTTTTCAATGAACATGAATTAATTCTGGAAATAATGGAGAAAATGAGGTCCACCAATTCACTATTGCAAAAGACTGACCACAAAGTAGATGCAGATGAACTTATAGATGCTCTATTGATTTGTTCAGAAAGACTATTAGATACTGTATCACATCTGGATAGAGAAGAAGTGTTGTATAACGAAATGATTGCGAGAAAAATGGTTGGGCCCCCAAGAGTAATGGCCATGGACCATAAAATATTAATCCGAAATAAAAACTTATTTTACAACACCATGCTGCAACACAATAAAACTGAATGGGACGCCTTTAGATTAAGAGTGAATGATTTATATTTGACACTATATTATAAACTTTGGGACCACCTTCAAAAAGAACATGAAGAAATATTCTTTTTAGCCTTTGATTTAATCAAAGACGATAAAACATGGACAGAAATGTCGGAAGCTTGTGATAAAATAGGCTATGATTTGTTAATCCCGGCTTCATAAATATACCACAAAATAAAATATTTGTAGGATAATCCGATATTAATACTTTAGATTATTCTTCACTTATCTTAGTAGTCAAATGGAGTAATAATGGACAAATTTAAGAAATTCTTACCAGGAATATGGTTTCTGGATCCACCCAAAGATATTTCTCTAGATGGCTATCGGATCGATAATGTCATCCAATATACAGATTTTGTTATCACACTTTATTTTGGAATTGTGGTGGCTGCAATTATCTTTTTTGTTTGGCGATATAATTCTCGGAAACATCCCCACGCGGTACATGATCATGGGAATCAAAAGAAACATTTATATGTAACTGTTGCCATGGGATTGCTGGTGTTCTTCTCAATTGACGTGGTGATTGAATCCATGTCATTTAAAGATTTAAAAGAAGCATTTTGGAATTTCCCGAAAGGGAAAGATGTGGTAAGGATAGAAATAATGCCACAGCAATATGCTTGGAATATTCGGTACCCAGGAGAGGATGATGTTTTTGGTACGGATGATGACATTGTACCACCACAGAATATTTTACATATTCCAGTCAATACACCCATTGTTGTACAATTAACCACCTACGATGTCATCCATTCCCTTTATCTACCAAACTTTCGATATAAACAAGATGCCACACCGGGAATGGTAACGGCCATGTGGTTTCAAGCTAAAGAAACGGGGAATTTTGAATTTGCTTGTGCAGAACTTTGTGGTAATAGTCATTTTAAAATGAAGGGGTATTTAACAGTAGAGTCAAAAGATGAATTTGACAATTGGATCGCTAGTCAAGAACCGGAAGTATCTGAAGATGATGAAGATGATTGGGGTGATGAAGATGAAGGTGTTCCAACAAAATGGGCATGGCAATGGAAGGAATTAAAATGAGCAGTTCAAAATCGATAATGAGTACCCATATTTTTTCAACCGACCATAAAACAATCGGGAAACAGTTTCTATTTTTTGGGATCTTTTTTCTCCTTTTTGGCGGCTTTCAAGCGTTGCTTATTCGTTGGCAGTTGGCCTATCCAGAGCAACCGGTTCCATGGTGGCTATTGGGTTTTTTATTTGACGGAGACGGCGGTATCATTACACCTGATATGTATAATCAGCTATTTACAATGCATGGTACCATTATGATATTCTGGGCCATTACGCCTTTACTGATTGGTGCATTTGGGAATTTTTTAATTCCTCTCCAAATTGGCGCCAAGGATATGGCTTTCCCGACGTTGAATATGCTTTCATTTTGGACATTCTTTCTTTCGGGAGTGGTGTTATTGGTTTCATATTTTTTACCGATGGGTGTAGCTTCAGGCGGTTGGACTTCCTATCCACCACTAAGCTTACCGGCAGGGGGGATACCTGGTTTGGGTCAGGCTTTCTGGACGTTGTCCATTACAGTCATGGGTGTGGCCACAATGATGGGTGCCATTAATTATGTCATTACAATTATCAGGCTCCGAGCACCGGGAATGACCTATTTTCGCATGCCCCTTTCGGTGTGGGGATTGTGGCTTGCGTCTATTTTAAATGTTATTTTTGTCCCAGTCATTGCTGCTGGATTAATTATGTTATTGATTGACCAATTACTAGGAACTCAATTCTTTTTAGCCGGACGTCTGGCTGCCGGCGGTGGGGGAGATCCTTTATTGTTTCAACATGTTTTTTGGATTTTTGGTCATCCGGAAGTATACATTCTTATTTTACCCGTATGGGGAATTGTGTCTGAATTACTTTCTGTATTTTCAAGGAAGCCTGCATTCGGATATAAAGTGACGGCCATTTGTATGAGTACCATTGTGGTACTGAGTTCGCTAGTCTGGGGTCATCATATGTATACGACTGGGATGAGCCCATTGTTAGGAAAGACATTTATGTTCCTAACACTTCTTATTAGTATTCCATCGTCTATTTTCTTTTTTAACTGGCTCGCAACACTTTGGCGGGGATCCCTTCATTTTGACCCTCCCATGTTATACACCATGGCTGTGATTTGGGTGTTTGCAATTGGGGGCCTTACCGGGCTTTATAATGCAACGGTTACTGCCGATATATATCTTCATGATACTATGTTTGTTGTGGGGCATTTTCATTATACCATGGCTGCATCTGTATTATTTGGTGGATATGCAGCGATAGCATATTGGTTCCCGAGAATGTTTGGCCGAATGTTAAACCCATTTATAAGTAAGGTTCATTTTTGGGGAACATTCATTACCATAAATCTTGTTTTCTTTAATATGATGGCTTTGGGATACGCAGGGCATCATCGCAGAATTTACAATCCAAATGAATATGAATTTCTTCAACCCCTCATGGATATGAATATTTTCATAACAATCATGGCCTTATTGTTAGGCGCTTTCCAGATTCTATATTTATATAATTTTGTCCAATCCCTATTCAAGGGTAAAGTAGCCGAAACCAATCCTTGGAAAGCCAACACCTTAGAATGGTCTATGGACTATCCCATTCCCCATGGGAATTTCGAAACAATTCCTCAGGTCGTTAATGGCCCGAATGAATATAGTCATCCAAATGTAAAAGATGCAGATTGGGTATGCCAAACTGTTAAAATCGAAGGTGAATCATGAGTCCGCAAGTACAGTCACCAGATTTGCTTCAAATAGAGTGTGATTATGAAACATCTAAAATGGGAGCATTGGTTACTTTTGGTGGGATTATTATGCTATTTATTACTTTTCTTGCCACATTTTCTTCTATGGTGGCAAAGGAATTAGCATATATCACATTAAACGAAACGCCGATAATTATTGGTGGGATATCCTCTATAATCTTGATCATTAGTAGTGTAATGTTTCATTTATCATACCGCCAGTGGAAAATGAATAGTCAGACGAGAATATCTATATACCTGATGGCTTCGGTCGGTTTGGGTATTGTATTCTTACTCGGACAAATAAACCTTTGGCAGATGTTAGTGGCAGAAGGATTAACAAGTCGCGGGAATGTTTTGGCGGGTATGGTTTATTTAATTGGGAGTGTCCATGCTGTGCATTTAATAGTTGGATTGACCGTTTTAGGCTGGCTCATTTATCAACTTAAAATGCCGCGAAAAATCAAACTCGTTCGTTATCAATTGATCGGTTGGTTCTGGCATTTTCTCACTGTGCTTTGGTGTATTATTTTCTCATTTTTTCTCATCGTTTTATGAAAGGTTCTCAATGGATCAAGCAATAACAATGAATAAAACTTCTTTTGGAACGGCCACTACAGGAAAACTTGGTATGTGGCTATTTATCGTGATGGATGGATTAACTTTTGGTGCCATACTCATTGGGGGACTTGGTTTACGAATAGGCGCTGAATCATGGCCAGCAGCAGGGTCCGTTTTAAATGTTCCATTGACTGCATTCAATACATTCTTATTGATTTGCAGTAGCTTCACAATGGTAATGGCGTTGAATTCTATTTTGCGGGGAGATCAAAAGGGATTAGTCAAATATTTGATCCTAACAATTGCCGGCGGCGTTTTGTTCTTGTGTGTGCAAGTCTGGGAATATTCTCACTTTATTATTGGGAGTGAACATTTAGAATCGATTTTAAAAGGCGCGGGATTCACTGGCAGTCAATTTTTACCCACGACAGGTATTTATGGATCTACATTTTATGCAACGACGATGTTTCATGGTCTCCATGTGTTATCCGGTGTGATTTATCTTTCCATTATTTTATCCATGGCTTTTAAGGAAAAGTTTGGACCAGATAATTATGACCGAGTGGAAATTGCCGGCCTGTTTTGGCATTTTATCGATCTCGTATGGATACTTGTGTTTACGGTAATCTATCTAATTTAAAGGAGTGATGATGGAAGATCATAAAAAAACCTATTTTTGGAATGCAGTATGGTTGGCGATTCTAACCGTTATTGAAGTTTTTGCCATTGACATGGGTTTGCCCAGAACAGGACTGATCGTTTTATTGTTGTCAATAACGGTCACGAAAATTTTACTCGTTGCCATGGTTTATATGCATCTACGATATGAAACAAAAACTTTACGTCGGCTTATTTTTCTTCCCATTCCACTGGCATTATATTTCCTATGGGGTGTAATGTATGATTCGGCATTTGATTGGACTTTATAATTTGTTAAAAAAAATAGGAATCACTATATTGCTTTTAATGGGGCCTATCATGGCTTGTCCCTATTGTGCCACATCCGATACAATTGGAGGTGGCCTTTCTGTCTATATTCCGTTGGTTGGGATTATTGTAAGTCCATTTTTAATGGTATTCGGTGCTATCGTTTATATAAGGAAAAAAGACTTAAATTAATATTCATTTTGTTGAAATTCTGGGATTAAAATTGTAATATCATTAGTTATGTTATACTCCAAATCAGCTGAGTACGCCATTCAGGCCATGATATATCTATCAGAAAATAAATCTGAAAAACCAATCATGATCAGTAAAATTGCTGCATCCTATGATATCCCCTATCAATTTTTAGCAAAAATTGTACAAACCTTGGTTAAGCAAAGATTGGTGAAGGCTACACGCGGAAGAAATGGGGGCATCAACCTTGGCCGCCCTTCCCATGAAATTTATGTAAATGAGATTGTTCATGCAATTGATGGCCCGCCGCCTGAAAGAGAGCAATGTGTAATTGGGTTAGATTTGTGTTCAGATGAAACCCCATGCCCACTTCATGACAAATGGAAACCAATTCGATATAAAATTGCTGAAATGCTCGCAGGAGAGCACCTAGATGATTTGGCAGAACGAGTGACTGCAAAAAGGGAAAAAATGAAAAAATAAATTTTTTATTATTATATAGGATTATAAGGTCTTGTAATATATATATAATTTATATTAATTTTCCGACAGGTAACCAAAGAATAATCAATGAAAAAGATAATGAATAGACGAGATTTCATAAAAATTGGTGGCCTCGGTCTGGGTGGCCTTGCAATGGCAAACCCTATTTTTGATTGGGCAACGGGTGCGGTACTAACCGAAGCCGACCTTCAACAAACCTTTAATAAAATCCCCACCTATTGCGAGGTATGTTTTTGGAAATGTGCCGGTTGGGCCCATTTAAATGAAAAGGGGGATATCTGGAAATTAACCGGGAATGATAATGACCCCCATTGTAATGGGCGGTTATGTCCACGGGGTACCGGTGGTGTTGGGATGTATTATGATGATGATAGATTAAAGACACCGTTAATTCGCACAGGAGAAAGAGGCAGCCAATCTTTTCGTGAAGCCACATGGGATGAGGCCTTTGATTATATTGCGGAAAAAATGCAGAAAATTGCAGAAGAATATGGTCCGGAATGTATGGCTCTTTTTTCTCACGGATCGGGGGGTAAACATTTTGGTCGAATGCTAAAAGCATTTGGCTCTCCCAATATAACGGCCCCATCTTATGCCCAGTGTCGTGGCCCCAGAGAAGTTGCATTTTTTGCAACCTATGGCGAGGGCATTGGATCACCAGAACGTGTAGATATACGTGATACGGATTGCTTGGTATTGATTGGATCTCATATTGGTGAAAATATGCATAACGGGCAAGTCCAAGAAATGTCTGATGCCATAGATAAAGGTGCAACCATTATTACTGTGGATCCTCGTTTTTCCACCGCCGCCAGTAAATCCAAGTATTGGCTTCCCATTAAACCATCAACGGATATGGCATTATTATTATCCTGGATTCATGTCATTATTAAAGAAGAATGGTACGATAAAAAATATGTAGATAAATATGCATTTGGATTTGAAGAACTAAAAACGCATGTAAAAGATTTTACACCGGAGTGGGCCTATGGCATTACCACAATTAAACCCAATGTCATTCGTAAAACAGCCAAAGAAATGGCCAATGCCTCCCCATCTGTAATTGTTCATCCGGGAAGGCATGTCACTTGGTATGGTGACGATACTCAGCGATTACGTGCCGTATCAATTTTAAATGCATTGTTGGGTAGTTGGGGGCGTCGTGGTGGTTTTTACAACCCAGAAAAATACAAAGTTGCCAAACTGAAACTGCCAAAATATCCCAAACCAAATAAGTCTTGGAGAGATGCGTTTCCCGACCAGTATAAGTTAGCCGGACTTGCATTGGCATCAGGAATTTGTGACGCAACCATTCCAACTGATGAGAGAGATTGTTCGTTTAAAGGATGGATTGTTAACGGAACCAACCTGATTTCCACATTACCAAATCCTAAAAATACCTTAGAAGCAATTCAAAATTTAGATCTCATGGTTGTTATAGATACGATGCCCATGGAAATAACGGGTTGGGCAGATGTGGTTTTACCTGAATGTACCTATTTGGAACGATATGATAATTTAAGAGTGAGTGCACACAGGGAGCCCACCATAGCTCTTCGAGCCCCGGCGATCGAACAAAAATATAATACAAAGTCAGCCTGGTGGATGGCAAAAGAATTATCAAATAAACTGAACTTAAAAGATTATTTTCCTTTCGAAACTGAGGAGGAAGAACTGGATTGGCAGTTAAAACAAATTGGATCTTCGTTAAAAGAAATGAATAAGATTGGTGTAAAGAAATTCGATCGAAAATTTGATGATTTATATCCTTTGGAAAACCTCGAAGAATACGAATTCAATACCAATACGGGAAAAATTGAATTGTACTCTACCGCTATGGAAGATGAGGGTTATGATCCTTTACCAAAATATACGGCTCACGATGAACCGCCAGATGGTTTTTATCGATTGATTTACGGTCGGGCGCCCATGCACACTTTTAGCCGTACTGCAAATAATCCAAACTTAACGGACCTTATGGATGAAAATGATGTTTGGATCAATCCAAAAGTAGCCAAAGAGTGGGGATTAAAAAACAATCAAGAGATATGGTTAGAAAATCAAGATGGTGTTATTTCTTCATTTCCGATCAAAGTTCGAGTGACAGAGCGAATTCGATGGGATTCAGTTTATATGGTTCATGGGTTTGGCCATACGAATAAAAATCTTTCCCGTGCCCATGGTAAAGGTGCCAGTGATGCAGAATTAATTACAAAAACCAAAATTGACCCTATTATGGGCGGTACAGGAATGCGTGTAAATTTTGTTACATTTCATACTGAGTTGCCAACTCAAGGCGGTGCCTAATGCGTTATGCCATGGCCATCGATACAAAAAAATGTGTGGGTTGCAGTGACTGTGTCGTTGCGTGCCAGACAGAAAATAATGTACCTATTGGATATTGCCGTGATTGGGTTGTTGAAGCGACTTCGGGTACATATCCCGATTTATCAATGGAATTGCGGAGCGAACGATGTAACCATTGTACCAATGCACCTTGTGTACGTTGCTGCCCAACCGAAGCCAGTCATATTGTGGAAGGTGGAATAGTACTGGTTGATCCTGACCAGTGTATTGGATGTAAGGCTTGCATTGCCTCTTGTCCATACGATGCAAGATTTGTACATCCGGAAGGGTATGTTGATAAATGCACCTTTTGTATTCATAAAGTTGAAAAAGGAGAAGACCCTGCTTGTGTAGAAGTTTGCCCCACCAAATGTATGTATTTTGGAGACACAGATGATCCCAACAGTGATATTTCCAAATTATTGAAAAAACGTAAGTGGAAAACACTTATTCCGGAAGCTGGGACGGAACCCAATATTTATTATTTGATTTGAGGTCAATTATGATTGAAGAATTAATTATCAGTGGAAGAATGAACCCGGAGATCGATCCTCATCTTCATGCCTGGCCTTGGTATGTCCCAACGGATTTGTTTCTTGCAGCATTGGTGGCAGGTATTTTGATCTTTTCTGCATTTTTAACATTGCATGGCCGGGAGAATGAATTTCCTGCAGCAGTAAAACGAGCACCGATTTTAGCACCTTTTTTACTTGGGATTGCACTACTACTCCTGTTCTTAGATCTCTCACACAAATTGTACTTTTGGCAGTTATACACGAATATTCGATGGACATCACCCCTGAGTTGGGGAGCATGGACATACTTGTTTTTAACACCATTAGCTTTTATTTGGGCAGCAATTCATATAAAAACTGCTTTCCCTAATTGGACTTGGCCTTATAAATGGATAGATACTTTCATAGAATCCTTAAAAGGCTATCGAATTTGGTTTGCATGGGCAATTTTGGGCTTGTCACTCACTTTAGGCATGTATACAGGTATATTATTGTCCGCATTTAATGCTCGACCAATTTGGAATTCTGCCATAATAGGACCACTATTTTTAACATCAGGATTAACGAGTGCAACCGCGTTTATATTGCTTAATTGCCCAAAAGGTTCAAATGAAAAGAAATTATTCTGCACAGTTTCATTAATTTCACTAGGCGTACAAACCTTTTTAATGATTCATTTAGTCATGGGATACTTATCAAGCGATTTAGCTCAAGTAAAAGCGGCTGATTTATTTTTGGGCGGCGAATTCACTACATTATTCTGGATATTGATTGTTGCTCTAGGAACATTAATTCCTGCCTATTTACACATACTATATCTTAAAAATATTAAAATACCGGTCATTGTGCCATCTATTCTAATTATTTTGGGTGGTTTCTTCTTGAGATATATTCTCGTTGAAGCAGGTCAAATAAGTCATTGGTAAACCATAATTGGAGATTCATTCATGATTGAAGAAGTCATAGTAAGCGGTCGTTCTAATCCAGAAATTGATCCATTTTTACACGTTTGGGGTTGGGAGATTCCTTTTTACTTATTCATCGGTGGCCTAGTAGCTGGCATCTTATTCTTTTCAGCACTATTTACTATTCGTGGAAAAGAAGAAGAATTTCCTACTGCGGTAAAACTA
>JABGZQ010000046.1 GCA_018674655.1 Fidelibacterota bacterium
AAAAATACTGATTTTGTTGTGGCCGGGCCCGGGGCTGGATCCAAATTAAAAAAAGCAACTGAATTGGATATCCCTATTATATCTGAAACAGAATTCCTTGATATGCTAAAATGAAAATCCTTAGCATATTTCTTTTATATAGTTCTATTTCCTTCACTCAAAATAAGATGACACAAATAGATCAATCTCTGTCATCTTTTCTTGAGGGGAAAAATAATTCCCCGTCGCTGGATATTGCCATGGAAAGCTTCGCTCTGGCTACGCCCTTCATTGAATTCGGATTTTCCGGATTTGATCAGATTGGTCACGACAAACTGAGACCACACTTGGCAACTGCTATGATTGTTCAACTACCTATTATTATTTCTAAATATGCTTTTAAACGAAGCCGTCCAGAAAGACAATATAATCCCAGACTTTGGAATACACGATTTACACCTTCTTTTCCTTCTGGTCATGCGGCCACAACAGCTGCATGGGCAACATCATTGGCGCTTGCTTCTCCAAAAAATTCTTCTATCATGATTGGTTATACACTTTTGAGTGGTTACAGCCAGATTTATGTGGGTAACCATTATGCCTCTGACGTACTTGCTGGATGGATGTTGGGTTGGATAACGGGAAGATATATTTATTCCATATATGAAACCCATCAAAACAAACCAATAAGAACACCTCTTCTAAAAATTTCAATTCCTTTATAATAAATCAACAACAAATAATTAAGAGACAAAACAAAGATTTAATATTTTCCTGTACTAATTTCTCCGTCAATAAAAAGAATAAACACTTGGAGTGTAAATAATGAAAGAAGAAAAAAAAGTTTTTTTGGAATCTCCTATCCCCAGATCAAAGTCAAAAGACTTTGATCATCTTATGTTAATTTCTCATATGTTAAAACAATTTATATTCATTCTTCCCATTCTATTATTTAGCCAAACACCAGCACTTTCATCTATTGAAATTGCCGACGGTTTTAAAAAACCCCTTTATATCGCATCCCACCCCAACGATGCAACACTGCTATATGTGGTTGAACAAGCTGGAAGAATTATGATTATTCAGAATGGGAAAAAACTTAAAAAGCCATTCTTGGATATCAAAGAACGCGTGGTGGATCCAAAACGCCCAGGAGACGAGCGGGGATTGCTGGGATTTGCTTTCCATCCAAATCATAGAAAAAATAGAAAATTTTATGTGAATTATATGAATAATGACGGTTATACAATAGTATCAGAATTCATTATTAAAAATAAGGAAAGAGCTGATCTTACGTCTGAACGTATTTTGTTTGACCTGAAACAACCTTTCTCAAATCATAATGGCGGCCACATGGATTTTGGACCTGATGGGTACCTATATATTTCCGTGGGCGACGGAGGAAAGGCTGGAGACCCATTCAAGGCCGGGCAAGATTTAAATACCCTTTTTGGGAAACTGATCCGAATTGACGTAAATCAAATCCCCTATGGAATCCCTAAAACAAATCCCTATTACGGACAAGAAAACAAGCGGGGAGAAATCTGGGCTTCAGGATTGCGGAATCCCTGGCGATTTTCATTTGACCGGGAAAATGGTGATTTATATATTGGAGATGTGGGCCAAAATAAATGGGAGGAAATTAATTATGAACCGGGAAGCAGCAAGGGTGGTATCAACTATGGTTGGCGGATCATGGAAGCCAATCATTGCTATGATCCCGAAGAAAATTGTCCTAAAACAGGTTTGACGATTCCGATTCTTGAATACCCAAACGATGCCAATTATATGCGAACCTTAACAGGAATGGACCAACCCGATGTGGATGGATGTTCTGTAACTGGGGGATATGTTTACCGAGGGAATAAAATTAAAGGATTAAAAGGAACGTACTTTTTTGGTGATTACTGCTCCGGGAATATTTGGACTTTTAAAGTAAAAAACGGGAAAGCAGTTGAATTTCAAAACCGAACGGAGGAAATCAATATCGCCGACGGAGAGTTCACGAACTATATTTCTTCCTTTGGAGAAGATGCAGATGGTGAATTATATATCATTGATTACAATGGTGGTGTGTATAAACTTGTTGGCCAAAACTAAAGGAGTAGAAAATGGATAAGCCTCCTATGAAAATAGATGAAATTTTGAATGATGTGGTTTTACTCGTATTAGACGGACATGACCCGCTGAAAGAATTGGGAATTGAGAAAAATAAAATTTATGTAAAAGTGATGGGTTATGATGAATACGGATTATGGGTGGAGCATCCCTCCTTTCAAGTCCCCTTGTTCAAGAAAGGAAAACCCGCAGGCGAAAAAGAAGTAACAGCCTCCATGTTGATCCCC
>JABGZQ010000076.1 GCA_018674655.1 Fidelibacterota bacterium
TCGGGAGCATATTAAACCCACGGCCCGGATTCATTACCAAATTGAAAAGGCCGGGGATGTGGTGAATGTGGTTCCAGACAAAGCCCAGATCTGGGTCCGAGTGCGGGAGAACGATCGGGAAAGCTTGAGCGTGGTTTATGAGCGGGTAAAGAAAATGGCCGCTGCCGGCGCTCTTATGGCAGAAGTGGAGCACGAGATTAATCTCATTTCCGGTATTTATGAAATTTTACCGAACCGTCGTGGTGCTGGTGCGATTCAGGCCAATTTTGAAATGTTGGGTCCCATCAAATACACCAATAAAGAAATGGAATATGCAAAAGAGATTCAACGGGCCACAGGCAAACCGGAGGTGGGTATGGATGGGGCCATTTATCCATTGAAAGAAACCAAACCGGCACAAGGCGGCTCCACGGATGTGGGGGATGTGAGTCAAATTGTACCTGTGGTAAGGTTATCAACACCGGCTGCCCCTAAAGATGCGCCCTGGCACTCTTGGGCTGTGGTGGCCTGTACAGGAATGTCTATTGGACATAAAGGAATGATTCAAGCGTCAAAAGCATTGGGTATGACCATGGTAGATTTGTTTGAAGATCCCCAATTGGTGAAAGAAGTAACAGCGGAATTCAAGGAGCGGAAAGGTTCTGGTAAATATGAAGCGATGATCCCTCCAGGCCCGCCGCCAGTGCCCCAGAAGTAATTTTTTAACTCACCCCAGTCCCTCTCTTGACAGAGAGGGACAGTTTTAACATCATTAAATATTGGACTAAAGGTGGGATTAATAAATAATGGAAACTTCAGAATTACTACGAATTCATTCCATGTCGTATTTTCCGCTATGAATTTTACATTTGTACAAGTCTTTTGGATCGTTCTCATCATCATTGCCCTACGGAGTGTAAAGCGTATTATTGTAGAAAAAGGGTGGACCTTAAAGAACTTTATCCGGGTGGAAGATGTGGATGATGAGGGTGAATAAATAGGACAGTCAGCAGATAAAACCCAATCGTTAATATTACTTAAATAAACATATTTATATATATAAATCCTGATTAAGCGAAAATTTTTTCTTGTTTTATTTAACTATCTAATTCTACATTTGAATAGGAAAAGTAGTTTTTTAATTTATTAAAGTAGAGACACATTTGACTAGATGTTTGTACACATGGGGGGATCTTTTTTACAGAGGTAACACCTCTAAAATTCTGGTCCATCAAAGCCTTCTTCCCTTCCTTTTTTTACGCCCAATACTCGCCGTTAATATTTTTATTCTGAGCTATTTATTCCATGTTTTTCCCTCAAACCATATTGATTTTATAAATTGTGAAAACTCCCAATTTTAATTCAGGGGTGCCCTAGGCTATGTGAGCAGGGTCCCTACAAGTAAAAAACAAGCAACCAAAAGGAGAAAATGATGAAAATAAATCGCTTATTCACTGTTATCATTTTAACTGGAATAATATTTGGCCAGTATAATCCTGATAATCACGTGGTAACAACATCGATGTACTATATGAATTCTGTTGAAGACGGATCCTGGGATGAGTTTTTTGAACTTGCGGAAGAAGAATTCACCAAAATGAATGGTGCCGATAAATACTTGGTTAGCTTGTTAGTATTAGGCCACCGTCATTCCGGATCAAGGAACGAAGTGGTCCAAATTGCAGAATGGAAATCTATTGCTGATGCAGATAAAAGTACGGTTGGGACGGCCGATATGCGGAAAAAGGCATGGCCCAATGAAGGAAAGCGAAAGGCGTTTAATAAGAAGTACGGAAGATACTGGAGCTCCAAACATACAGATCTGGCCGTGAGAGAATTGGTGACCAGCAGGGTCAAACGTAATCATAAAAAAACAACAGAAAATACCGTAGTCTCCGTTGTAGAATGGTACCTGAAACCAATGAGTAAAGTAGAAGGTGGTACAGTGGCAGAGCGGGAAGCCCTTTTTGATGAATTCCACAAAAAAGTGATCATGAGAAACGATAAAATATTAAGTCGCAGAGAAATGAAACATTATTGGACAGGTTCCTTGGGTGGTGGCGTAACTCCAGTTGTATTTGTTACGGAATATCCCAATATGGCCGTTGCCGATGATGTTACTAGAAATAGAGAAACCATACAAAAAGCTTGGCCGGATGAAGAAAAACGTAAGGCATTCTTTGCAAAACGAAATAAATATATTGACCGGGAACACAATTTGGGGCATAGAGATATTGCCCTCCACACTAATTGGGTTAAACTCGCGAAGAGATAAAAACGTATCAGTTGGGGCTGCCTATCACTCCAAAGCTCAATTTCTCTCACAATTATTGTGGTAGCAGCTCTAACCTTCCTATTAATCCAAGTGAGTGGAAAACTCAGTAAGAAGAAATAATAAAAAGGAAATAAAAGATGAAAAAAATTATAATGACATTAATTGTTTTGAGTATCGCTATTCCAGTGACATTGATGGCTGGTGATAAAGAGGAAATCATAGAGCAAATAATGAAGGGTAACGCATATCTGAATAAAAATAAAAAAGCAATGCAAGAATACTCTACA
>JABGZQ010000039.1 GCA_018674655.1 Fidelibacterota bacterium
GGCATCCATACTTTGGGCTAAGGTTGTCCGAGGGATGAGGTGCATAGAAAAGCCCGTCATATTTTTATCCGTCAGTTTACGAACCTGTGGGATATCCCGAGTCGTTTGCATGAGAGAAACATATGCTGATCCCTGCGGAAAAGCATCCATTTCTTCCGGTGTAGCCGGGGCCACTTTTAATATAATATCTACATCATTGGTTAAGGTTGATATATCAGAAATGACTTCCGCACCAGCGTCTGTATAATCCTGATCGGCGAAGAAAGAAGCGACTCCAGCACCGGATTGAACCCGGACTGTTAAGCCACTTTTTATTAACTCTTTCACCGTTTTTGGCGTCGCCGCCACTCGGTTCTCACCGGGGGAAATTTCTTTTAAAATAGCTGCAATCATTGTGTATTCCTGTTATTTCTATTTAAAACAGATGGGAAATTTAGGACTGCTTTATCCAATTTGTGCAAATAGATTTTGGGGATTTTTTATTAATGTTTCCCTTGGGTAGTTTTATATATGGAATATATTGTTTTAACGATCATTTGGGGGAAAGATGAATCCTAAGAAATTTACAATATTTTTACTCTTTGTTATTTTTACCAGAGGGATATGGTGACTTGTGGAAGTTTTCATCACATTTGGTTGAATGAGGGGTTTGCAACTTACGGTGCAGCCCTTTGGACGGAATCCAAATACTTTCATCAGATTCAAAAGGCGATTCTTCTGAAATAATGAAATTATTTTATTCAATCTCAGTATCAGTTTTAGGATTATTTGTGATTTCCTGCGCACCCACAATTCATATTGTTGACCGGTACCCTTCGGAACAAAAGAAAACGATTGAGTGGGTGAAAGGAAAAGGGAGTTCCGGTCGAATTATAAAACGAATTGAATATTATCCCAATGGCGCGAAAAAATCCGAATCAAAAATTAAAAATGACCGACCGAATGGACCATTTATTGGCTTTTACAAAAATGGATCTATTTCAGTTAAGGGTCAAAGTAAGAATGGTCTAAAAACGGGCAAGTGGATATGGACGGATCAAACTGGGAAAACTGATTCGGTATTTATATATAAAAATGATAATCGTCACGGAAAATCATTGATTTATGCTGATGGTAAAATCAGGACAAGAAGGGAATTTAATTCCGGAATTTTGAATGGCAAATTTGAGGAATATTTTAAAAATGGCAATCAAAGGGTGATCGGAAAGTATTTAGATAATCGGCCCCATGGAAAGTGGTTGTGGCGAGATGAAGATAAAACCAAGACAAGGCTTATTTCGTTTAACCAAGGAATTAAACATGGAGAGTTCCGTGTTTGGAATGGTGGCAAATTGGCTTTATCCGGTGAATTTAATTTGGATAAAAAAACAGGCACATGGAAATGGTATCATTCCAAAAAACAATTGGATTCGTTGGCAACTTATACAAATGGTATACTGGACGGGTCATTCAAATCCTGGCACCCTAATGGCGAGATAGCGGTAGAAGGCCGTTTTACAAATGGGCTTCCGAATGGTGAATGGCAATGGTGGTCAGAAAGCAAATCCCTAGATTCCCTTAAAACATATACGTTGGGTTATCTCAATGGGTTGTCGGAATTTTACTATAAAAATGGACAATTAAAGCGATCGGCATATTATTTATCTGATACACTGCATGGAGAGGCACAATCTTATTTTGCATCGGGTCAGTTAAAATCCAAAATGAACTATGATTTGGGTCAAAAATCCGGACATTATGAACAGTGGGCTTCCAGTGCAAGACCGGAAGAAAAAGGAAATTATAATCTAAATCAATTGGACGGTTTAGTTGAAAGGTGGTATTCAACCGGCGCGCCTGCATCTATTGCAAATTATGAGGCAGGGGTTTTACATGGTATAATGAAAATATATTCATTGTCCAATGTATTGAAGAGGGTGCTATTTTACGAAGAAGGCAAAGAAATCGTTCGGTTTGAATATCACGACAATGGTCGGTTCAAACGAATTATCATTTTGAAAGGTACAGATTCTATTTATGAGCGAAATTGGAATGGCATGGGTGTGGAGACCACAGATGAAAAATATATTGTGGGCACCCGGTTAGATAGTGAATTTTATTTATCAGGATTTTTGAAATATGAGTGCACCTATAAGGGGGGAGATAAACATGGTGTGGAATGGTGGTTTGACAATAACCATAACCCGACAAAAATAAACATTTATTATTTGGGAGAAAAAATTCTCAGTCATGATTTATTATTAGATAATGAAACCAGTGAATAAAATTCATGATTTAATGTAATTTCGCGGCCTATGGAAAAACCAATTATCGAAAACATCATGTTATTTGTCGTTCCAGCGGGAACCGTTCTCGCCGGTATTATATTGGGTTGGCTGTTTAAACGATTCATTCAGCATCGTTTGAAAACAGTCACCGAAAAAACCGAATGGAAGGGAGATGATGTGATATTTGATGCCATTAAATCCCACATTGTATTGTGGTTTTTTCTCGCATCGTTAAATATGGCTTCTGCCAACCTAACTTTTATTAGCCCGGAATATCTGGCTTTTTTAAGCAAAATCATTGTGGCGGTGTTGATTCTTTCAATCACCTTAGCGGCATCCCGCATTGGTGTGGGGCTCCTGAATTACTGGGCTGAACGGCAAGGAACCAATTTGCCTTCAACTTCGATTTTCGTCAATTTGGCAAGAATTATTATTATTTCTATTGGGGTACTGATGATTCTTCAATCATTGGGCTTATCAATTGCACCTTTCCTCACCGCATTGGGTGTGGGTGGATTGGCTATCTCTCTGGCATTAAAGGATACACTCTCAGACTTTTTTGCTGGACTCCATATTTTACTATCCCAAAAAGTGAAGCCCGGTGATTTCGTAGAAATGGATTCGGGACATATGGGTTATGTGGGAAATATTACATGGCGTCATACCACTCTGATGGAACGGACCAATAATATTGTAACAATTCCCAATGCAAAGGTTTCGGCTGCTATTGTTAAAAACTATGATAAGGGTGATCCCAGTTTTTCTGTTCGGGTCGCAGTCGGGGTTTCTTATGATAGTGACTTAGAACATGTGATTCAAGTGACGCAAGAGGTTGCGGATGGGGTGGTTCAAGATGTGGATGGGGCCAAAAAAGATTCTCCTGCTGTCGTAAGGTATTTTGAATTTGCCGATTCAAGTGTGAACATAAAAGTGTATTTCCGTGGATTGAAGTATGGCGATCAACATACGATCATTGACGAATTTATCCGACGGGTTCATAAACGATATAACGCGGAAGGTATTAATATTCCATTTCCGATTCGCACGTTAATTCATCAAAACGAACAGAAATGAAGACATGGATAATTACCGGTGCCTTATTCATGGCATTGGCCGTCATTTTGGGTGCCTTCGGCGCCCACGGATTAAAAAGCCGTGTAACACCAGAAGATTTAGTTATTTTTGAAACGGGTGTTCGATATCATATGATCCATGCACTTGGGTTGATTCTTATTGGCATTTTGGGTTTCCATTATCATGCGAATGTGATTCAGATGCCAGCCCAGTTATTATCGGTAGGTATCCTGATTTTTTCTGGTAGTTTATATATTTTAGTTTTATCGGGTATTCGTTGGATGGGTGCCATTACTCCCATTGGTGGCCTTGCATTTATCGCCGGATGGGTATTGCTTTTTATTAAAATACGTTCTGCCTGATATTTCATGCCATCCAGCCAAAATTCTAAGCGTCATATCTCGGTATGGACGGCGTCGGCATTTGTTATTTCGTGCATGATTGGGACAGGTGTATTTACCAGTTTAGGGTTTCAGCTCCAGGATATTCAATCTGTATTTCCCTTACTAATATTATGGATTATTGGAGGAATTACAGCCTTATTTGGCGCATTGACCTATAGTGAGTTGGCCGCAGCATTGCCACGATCTGGGGGAGAGTATCATTTACTATCCCGCATTATTCACCCGGCTATTGGATTTGTAGGAGGGCTGGTTTCTTCTACGGTTGGTTTTGCGGCCCCAGCCGTGTTAGCCGCTATGGCATTGGGGAATTATTTATCCGCAGTTTTCATCCAATTTACGCCTACCATGGTTGCGGTGATTGCTTTGATCTTTTTTCACTTACTCCATGGCATTTCATTGAAATATGGCACCCTTTTTCAAGATGGTGCTACCGCCGTAAAAATAGGGCTAATTCTTATATTTATTTTCGCAGGATTATGGATAGCAAATCCCCAGGAGATTTATATTTTTCCAAAACCCGGAGATATGGCATTAATATTAAGTCCGGGATTTGCTGTGAGTTTAGTTTGGGTGTCCTACGCTTATACGGGTTGGAATTCAACGGTTTATATTGCCGGTGAAGTGAAAAACCCGAAACAAAATATTTCCAGATCATTACTCCTGAGTACCGGATTCGTCATGATTTTATATGTACTGCTTAATTATGTATTTCTATATGCAGCGCCTATGGAAGCCATGGAGGGAAAAGTAGAAGTGGGATATGTGGCCAGTATTCGTATTTTTGGAGAACTTGGTGCAGATATTATTGGGATTGGAATTTCCATTTTATTGGTGTCTACAGTAAGCAGTTATGTATATATCGGTCCGCGCATTTTACAAGTGATGGGGGAAGATCACAGTTATATTGGTTTTTTGGCGAAGAAAAATGATCAGGGAATTCCTGTGAATAGCTTTTTGCTTCAATTTGTTATTTCGATGCTGTTTATTTTATCTTCCTCATTTGAGCAGGTGTTGTTATATACGGGGATATCCCTCATTTTATCTACCACAGCAACTGTGATTGGGGTATTTGTTTTACGAAATAGAGAGCCCGAATTAGATCGACCTTATAAAGCATGGGGGTACCCTTGGACGCCGGGAATATTTATTCTTGTGAATCTTTGGATATTATTTTATACGTTTAAAGAACAACCATTTGAATCTTTCATTGGATTGGGAATATTTGGGGCGAGTATGGGTGTATATTATATTGGCAAGAAATTTAATAAAGGAGGCATGAACAATGAACATAAAAATAAGACCATTTTACGCAGAAGTTAAGACTATGTACGAAAACCATGGTCATTTTCACGATGGAGATGCGGGGTTAGATTTATTCGTTATTAATGAGCAAACTATTAATGCAGGTGAATCCACATTAATTCATTTGCAGATTTCATGTGAGAATACAGAAAATAAACCCTA
Source organism: Fidelibacterota bacterium (assembly GCA_018674655.1). Taxonomy (GTDB): domain Bacteria; phylum Fidelibacterota; class Marinisomatia; order Marinisomatales; family TCS55; genus TCS55. The sequence continues at coordinate 5,210 of JABGZQ010000039.1, forward strand.
TTTAATTATGCCCCGATCCAGTATTGCAAAAACGCCCTTGCGGCTAAGCAATTCTATTGGGTTAATTGATAGTGGCTATCGCGGTGAAATTATGGCGGCGGTGGATAATATTAAAACGGAAGATTATACGGTTGAGCCGGGGCAACGTCTCTTTCAACTGGTGGCCATGGATGGTGCCTCCATCCATTTTGAATTGGTGGATGAATTATCAGAAACCACACGGGGCAGCGGTGGGTTTGGAAGCACAGGAAAATAAATTCGCGTTTTTCTATACTTAAAATTTTCATACGTCGGATCAATTTTGTATTTTTACTTATAACTCGTCCTTAATTAATAACTTATGACTAAAACTCAAATATTAAGTTATGGTCTAAAAAAGGAGTGAATTAATAGTGGAGTATATTACTACACTATTATCTTGGTTTTTTTTATATTTTATCATATTTTGTTAGTGGGGAGTCTATCATTTCACACTTTAATAAAACAAGAAATGCACAACAATCATTGTTCTTTGGTAATACGATGAAAATTATTCGAGTTAAACAAGTATTTTATGTTTTATCCTTGTTGTTTTTGTCTATTCACTCGATTGCTTTCTCTCAGGGTCCGACCCGGAGAATTACAATAGCTGTCCTCGAGTTTGAAGGAAATGGAGTTCCTGATCAAACCATGCAAGATGTTTCCGCGCGATTTGCAACAGAATATGCTGCATTCAAGGGAAGCAAATTCATTATCCTTGATCGCTCCCAAATGCGGACTACATTGCAAGAGCAAGGAGTACGTGTATATGGGTGCTCCACTTTTAAGTGTGGTCTTGAAGCAGGAAATGCACTGGGTGTCGATTATGTAGTGACAGGTACTTTAACCAAAAATGGTTCTGTTTATGGTCTTAAATCTCAACTAATCGAAATTAAAAGTGCGAGAACTATCAGCCGTGCTAATTATGATAATATTGTGGGTGACATTCTTACGGTTATGTCAAAGGAAGTAAAAAAAGCAGCTGCTTACCTGGCTTCAGCTAAGGTTGAATCTGAGGTGGCCCAAAAGGAAGTTTCCGAAATTTCGGATCAAAAGGTGATCATTTTACCATTAGAGATTACTTTGAAAGAATCATTTGAAGTGGAGCAGTTGGCGTCACTAGTTAATGAATGGATCCGAGGTGAAGTGACTTTTTCAGAAAAATCAAATTTGGTCGATTTTTCTATTGAAAAAACCATCCTATCTAAAGAAGAATTTAAATCCGGCGTAATGTCTAATGAGGTGGCTAAGGTAATTGGAAAGCAAAATGACGTAACCCACGTGATTACATGGACCCTTCGGGTAACTGAGAATAAAAGCCATGTAATCTTGAATCATTTTAATATTTTAGGTCGGCCCGAATCGGTGCTGAAAACAGCGTGGCTTGAGGGAGGCCTTCGGGCACGGTTCCAAACCACAACCGATATAGATGTTCTTAAAATGAATATACGCAAATATACATGGTCGATTTTGGGTACTACCCCACCCACAGGACGTTTTCCGGTGGATTCATTTTTTACGCGTTTATGGATGAAGATCAAAATTACCATTGATAGTTTTCTATTCTACATAGAGAATACCTATGGTATTGCTGTTGTGATTTTAATCTTATTATTGCTCTCAGGGTTCGGATTAGCCTTTGGATATGATGCCATTAAAGGGGATGAACCGGAGCCGGGGATTGGTTTTCCGCCGGAGTATTAGTTTTTAAGCAATGTTAAATCGATCTTTAAAATCCATTTTTAATCTTATAGGTTTAATAGGGATCATTTCGATAGGAATTGCCCAAACACAATTAGGCACTGATATCAATGGTGAAAGTGGCAAAGGTGAAAACTTTGGTGGATCCATATCTTTAGATATGCATGGAGACCGTGTGGCGGTAGGTGACCCTAAAAATGATGGTACAGGCACTGACGCAGGTCATGTGAAAGTATATGAATACAGTAGCGGGAGTTGGTCTCAACTTGGCGCTGATATAGATGGCGAGGCAGCCGGAGATCTTTTTGGTGGTTCCGTATCCATGTCTCATAATGGAAACCGTGTGGCCATAGGTGCTGAAGAAAATGATGGCCGGACTTTGGAGGAAGGAGCTGACAGAGTTTACAATAATGTGGGTCATGTGCGAGTATATGAATACAGTGGCGGGAGCTGGAGTCAGGTAGGCGCTGATATTGATGGTAAAACAAACGGGGATCATACTGGTGTATCCGTATCCATGGATTTAGATGGAGACCGTGTGGCAATAGGTTCTCCTGATAACGGTGAAGGTTTTGTGCGAGTATATGAATACAGTGGCGGGAGTTGGTCTCAACTAGGTGCTGATATAGATGGAGAAGCCGCCGGAGATCTTTTTGGTATTTCAGTATCCCTGGATTCAGATGGAGACCGAGTAGCAATAGGTGCTGAAGAAAATGATGGTGGAGGTTCCAACGCGGGCCATGCGCGCGTTTATGAATACAGTAGTGGGAGTTGGTCTCAACTTGGCGCTGATATAGATGGCGAATCAGCCGGAGATCTTTTTGGTGGTTCCGTATCCATAGACTCTGATGGGAGTCATGTGGCGATAGGTGCTGAAGAAAATGATGGCGCTGGCAGCAATGCAGGTTATGTACGTGTTTTAGAATACAATGGTACTCGCTGGCGCGAGGTTGGATATGATATTGATGGTGATGGTGTCGGAGATCTTTTTGGTAGTGCCGTATCCATAGACTCCGACGGAGATGGTGTTGCCATTGGAGGTCCTGGTGAAGATGCTATAGGCTATGCGGCGATTTTTAATCCAATTGATAATGATGTGCCCGAGGTTATTGCTAGCGCTCTAGCTGCCGATAACAGTTATATTGATATTACCTGGAATGAAAAGATTTATAGCACTTTAAATGCTACTGGGGATCTTCCGCGAACTTCTGGGGGTGTTGATTCTTCTGATGGATATCTAACATTTAGCCAGAATGGGGGTAATGCGACGGCGGGAATATTAACGGGCATTAAAGCACCTGATAATACCGCTGTAGGCAGTGCATCCGCTTTGACCGGTGGCGAAACTATTGGGCGTGTATTTATGAGTTTCACTGGACTGCCAAGTGGTGTTGAACAAATTTATTTGGTAGCAAACGCAAATTCCTTTTATGATCCTCATGGGAATGCAGCGAGTACGGATTCTATGGGTCCTATAACCTTGAATGACATAAAGGGTCCAACCATGACCATCACAGCAGCCGAGGGTGCAGACGGGTTCACCTCCAATGATGCCACCCTGTCACTCACGTTTACATCAAGTGAGGCGACTACAGACTTTGCTGTAGGTGATATAACAGTTACGAATGGATCTCTGAGTGATTTTGCATCCACCTCAAGTACAGTATATACAGCGACGTTTACACCACATGTAGAAGGCGCCGTAACCA
>JABGZQ010000048.1 GCA_018674655.1 Fidelibacterota bacterium
AATATGTTTTGAAAATTTCAATTGCATCTCCTATTAATTATTTAATGGGTTGTCCAACCGTTGATTCATCCAGCGATTTAAAATAAATAATGTAACAATCACCATAGCCCATTGCACCACACATGTCGCCACACTATATAAGGATGTGGGATCATACCAGTCATTGGGAGCATAGACTGTAGCAGAAAGCCACATCCACCAGCTGAAAATTGTTATTCCTAAAATGGGGACCACATAACTAATGACTGGTAACCACCATTTTGGGAATGGCCAATCATTTTCACTATCAGCACTCACTTCCTCCACTATTTTGGATAGGCCATATTTAATCACAGCAGCGGCCACAAAAATACCTGATAGCATAAGTGCCACACCCCAGACAAAATCCTGGTTACCCAAAATATTCAAATTCTGTGCCGATGGAATTCCCATCAAAAAGCAAACACCAACAATCCAACCAACGGCGGTGGCACGCTTGACACCAAAATCGATAAGATTCCGTACCGCCAATTCCAACATAGAAATCAATGAAGAAAATCCAGCAAAACTAAGTCCCAGAAAAAATAGAATCGCCAATGGTTTTCCTAAAGGCATTTTGGCAAATAGTTGAGGCATCCAAATAAAGGTTAATCCTGTGGCGGCGGGACCTGATGATTTCATTACATCCAAAATTTCCGGTTTTGCCATTCCCATTTCATTCCCCAGAATAGAAAAAACTGTACTGAAGATCATAATGGCAGCCATGAGTGAAACCAGGTTATTCCCAATGGCAACGGTGAAGGCATTTTTAATGACCCCATACCGCTTTTTGATATAAATGGCATAGGTGAGGAATAGTCCCCAACCGGCGCCTGTATCCCAGGCGTTTTGGGTTAATGCTTCCAGCCATATACGCGGTTCTTTCAGTTGAGACCAATCCGGTGTAAATAGATAGGTAATGCCTGCCATAGACCCGGGAAGCATGAGGGCCCGGACCACCGACAAAAGTACAATAGCTAATAAAGTTGGAATAAGTATGCGATTTACTTTCTCGATGGATGAAACACCTTTATAAATGGCGAACCCACCCACACTCATGGCGATGGCATGAAACAAAATGGGGAATGATCCATCCTGAAAATTATTCCAGATTTCCCAGGATGTTTCGGTCGTATTGGGCAGTGCATTGAATGTCATACTGCCGAAATAGTAGATGTTCCAACCCACAATAACGGAGTAATAAAAAGCAATGGCTGTGGAAACAAATCCGACAAATCCACCTAAGAAGGCAAACGGCTTCCCCATAAAATGGGCGAAGGCACCCACGGTTCCTTTACGAGATTGTCGACCCAAAACATATTCAGCAATAATAAGTGGAATGCTCCATAATAAGAGAAACATAATCCATGCCACCAAAAATGAACCAGCACCATTTTCACCGCCGTTTGTGGCCACAATCCGTGGGAAACGCCAGATGTTGCCTGTACCTACCGCAATGCCTAAGGCACTAATTAGAAATGTAAATCGAGATGAAAATCGGGGTGCGTCATTGCGCATGAGTGATTCCTGACTATTATTTATTTTAATCTTTAATAACTAGGGAAAGGTTAAACTAAAGTATAGGATGATACCAAAATAAAAAAACCTGATTTTACCTATTGATTCTAATAGATAAATCAGGGGTTTGTAACAATTAAAAATGAAAAGTTATTCCTTTTCTTTTTTTAGAATTTTTTTATGTTTACCCATCATCTTTTTAATCTTGATCATCTTTTTACCATCATCCGAATCGTCTTTTTCAATCCACATCATTTCATGGTCACCCATGGCACTGGGGTCCATTTCTTCCCCATTCACAGTCACAGTCATGGTGGTATCGCCATCTGCATTCACTTCTTTACGAACTTCAATCTGTTTTTCAATCCCATCCATTCCCATATGGGAATCACCTCCCATTTCCATCATTATTTTATGATCGCCACCCATTTTATGCATACGACCCGATCCATGGGATCGATTATTCGTATAGGTATATACAGCATAAAAACCCAACAGGACCAATAGGTATTTCCAGCCTACATTTAATAATTCTTGTTTTTTCATAAAATCAATTTACTTTATACCCCAGCCAATGAGATAGTAGAAATTAGAAATGGTTGTCAAATTTAATTGACAGCCAACTAAAAAGATTCGTTAACCATACAACTGCATTAAATCATCATACCCACCAATGGCTTCTCCATCAATCACGATTTGAGGAACAGTCATGGATTTTCCAACCTCTAAAAGTTTTTCACGATTCCAACCCTTTTCCTCAATATTGATTTCTTCGTATGGCCACCCTTTCCCATTAAAAAACCGTTTTGCCGCAATACAATATGGACACCAATTGGTGGTATAAATTTTAATATCTTTCAATTCAATTTCACTATTCATGTTGTACCCGTTTCCAATTTTTAACTTTAAATCCTTCTTCCGCCGCTTCCACTGCTTGCATGATTTCATCACGCTTGAGTTTTCCCTTATAATAAGTCACTGTGAATATCCAAGTTTCACTGTCAAATGTATGTTTCGAAACACCCTTCAGCCCATCCAGGGCCTTACCCACATTGGTAGGTCAACCAAGTCAAAGAAATCCATTACGGACATCCATACCATCCAATTCGAATGAGGCAGAAGTTTCCTCGTTACCCGCGACGCAGGAGAACAATATCAAAACGGATGATACTGTTAATAATTTTTCAAACATAATTCATAACCTTCCATTTAGAAATCGGTTTATTTTTTCTATCGGCAAATGGTCACCAATATGGTTTCCATAAAAAGCTGTATGGATTGTTCCGTCATCGTTGATTAAAAAATCTGCTGGAATAATCGATTTATCGTCTTCCATTTTGCCGGGGAGAAACCCCTTTGCAAATGCCTTCATAAATGGAATTCCACCTCGCATGAATTTAACCCAAGATGAATCTAAATGATAGGTGTGATAAAGGGATAAATCCGGGTTGGGAATAATGGGGAAAGGGGCATCTTGTTTCCCAACATATTGTTGGATGGATTCTATTGATGATTCAAATACACCCACTATATAAAAATCTTTTTTTCTCCAATTTTCATATTTTTGAGTTAATTGGTTCACTCGAAGATTACATAATGGACAGGATGCATAGCGGTAGAAAGAAAACATCCATTTTTCACCTTTATATTTTTCTGAAGATTGGGATTCTCCCCATATGTCCGCAATACGAAACTCGGGTGTTTGTTCATTCGGTGTCAGACGCATTTAATCCCCAATCATAATCCTGAAATATTATCATATATGATGATTTAAGGATGGGCTCATCACGGTATTTATTTAAATAGTCCACAAGAGTTGTTCCCCCGCTCTCAAAATCTTTCTTATACCATTTGAATATCTTTGATAGGACGATCATTCTCTTTTTATGATCAACCATTACATTTGCAGGATTATTGATAAAATCCCGTGTTTTATCATTCAATTGTTGATCCAGATTTATTCCTGTTACAATTCTATGGCCAATAGGTGGACATGAATTAGATGCACAATTGATGGCGAAATGAATCCGAGGATCATTGTATTGGCCACGAAGAATTTTATGCTCGATATGATTCAAGGTAAGGAGTTCACCGCCAACTTTATACTTTTTTCTCCAAAAAACACCGTACCCCCACCCAATTTCTTTTACACTTGAAATTTCAGGATTCTCAATGACAGTTTGAATCATGAGACCATTATAAGTATTGATCCAATAGGCTTTTTTGTCATTATTTGTAGGAAATAATTCCGGATTAAATTGTGGGCTAAATGAACCAACAAAATCCAGAAAAGGTTGAAGCGCGAATGGATTCTCTCTTATGGAGTTGTAATCCACTCGCCCCTCATTATCCACATATGAATTCAATACATCATTGAAGGTACGGTCGGAAATATCCGAATCCATATTAGGATGTTTAACCTCTTTTTGAGGCAAAAGACAAAGTGTTAAAAGTACAATCAAGTTCAACATAATTTAAAATTGGGGTGGAAGCAAGCATTGCTCCCACCCCAATTAATTTTAGGCAGTTGCCTCATTTAGGCTATTCCCTTTAAGGGCAAACAATAAGGAAATAGCAATAATCAATACTTGAAACTCCATGCCCTTTCCCATATTGCCCATACCCATATTTATGGAATTCCAGCCATGTTGTGCATGAACCATCATGATGGCACCGCCCATGACACCCGTAAATATTAGTCCTGCCACACGTGTCGCCCAATCGGGACCGATACCGCCATAAAGCAATAACAATGCGCCTGAGACTTCCATCATGGCTAATAAATATATCAATATTACGGGCATACCCATCATATCAGCCATACCCTGTGCCATCATAAATTTAGGAAACCCGTGAAATAAAAATATTGCTGCAAGGGACACCCGTGGCAACCAATGACCCAATCCTGAAAATGAATTTAATTTATCCATTCTTACCTCTTGTTTTGTTAGTTAATACTCTTATTAATTGGATTTTTTTTTATCGATTGATCATCCAACAATATTAGTTTTTCGCAAAATCGGTTGTAATCAAACCCACCCAAATACCAAAGTTTGCCATTCACCCAAATTGCCGGTGTGATGAAGGTTTGGCAATAATCTGGAATAGCGTGTTCATGATCCAAGTTAAAAGTCTGGACAACTATATGAGGGAATTGTTTTGAAACCGATTTTATTTGATCTAGAACACGATCGCAAATTTTGCAAGAATCCCTGACGACAACTTGCACGATTGTGTTTTTAAATCTTGTATTTTTATCATTTATCACGGAAGAGTTTAGAAGTCTCCTGAATTCTAAACTGTCCGATGAATGACATCTTAGGATTTATGAAGCCAGGATTTATCTAATATAGCAAAAAACCTTCTGGAGTAACTGACCGTATTATCATTCGCTAACTGATTCAATACTGCATTGACCGTCTGACGCGCTGTTGCCGTTAATTCAGCAATTTGCTGATGGGTTAAAAAAGGACGAACCGTAATGCGATCCACCAACTCTTTACCAAAGGTTTTGGCATAGCGTTTTAGGAAAGAAATAATGCGTTCTTCAGCATTTTTAAAAACCAAATCTTCTATATGGGCTTCAATACGCCGTAAGCGGAATCCAATAAATTTTGTAATACTCAAATTCAATTGAGGTGACATCTCCATAATTTCCTTAAACATATCCTTATTGATTGCGCAAATCACCGCATCCTCAATTGCCGTGGCAGAATTACCATGGGTATCCTGGCCAAAGATTGCACTTTCTCCAAATATTTCACCGGGCCCTAATAAATCAAGGGTTGTTTCCCGACCATCCTCGGATAAGCGGGATATTTTTATTTTCCCTTCTTTTAAAATGTAAATGGTATTGGAGGGTTCTTCAGGGAAATAGATAATTTCTTTTTTTTTGGTGGCATGCATTTTGCTATATGCGGCCAAAGTTGCAATGGACTTTTCATCCATTCCTTGAAAAAGGTTAATTCCCTGTAAATACCATAATTTTGTTTTTTCAGCCATAGGTGAATTTTACATATTTTTATAAATAAAAAAAGTCCCATCCCTATTAATGCAGGACAGGGCTTTTCAATTCTTTTAAATCTATAGTTTACGAGTCGTTTTTTTCAGCAACCTTTATCATATAATGAACGGCATAAAAACCTGCTGCAGACAGACTGGTTCCAATTAAACTAAATAACAATTCCATATGTCTAAATTCCTTTTGGTTGCGGTTTAAGGACATGAATTTAATGCTTTAACCCCATCAACAATATAATGATTCTTTCTTTCACTCCTTTTATCTGGCACCAAGAAAATTCGGTTAGGTGAAGTATCAACTCTGGGGAAAGTCGGAGGCGTTTATGCCACTTGACGCCTATTTGAATATTCTCCAAACTATGGGTAAACTACGGGGAGTTAAACCATGACGAATTACCTCCGTTATACTGCCACACCACTCCTGGTTGCCTTGGGTATATTTTTTGCCCTTCAGGGACAATACTGGATGTGGGTCTATTATATCATTTTTTTAATCATTATCATGTTCGGAGATTTATTCTTAGGGGATGACAATTCTCACCCAACTTATGCCTCCACAAACACGCTAAATTTTTTACTCTATATCAACCTGCCTTTATTATTGACAGCAGTAATTATTTCAGTCTGGATGGCTGGAGACTTACCCCTGCCAGATTGGGGCACATCATTGATGGCGGTTCGTGAAGCGACCACGATTCCTCACCTCATGGGCTATATTATAGTAATGGGGTTAATACTGGCATCAGCGGGAACAAATGTGGGGCATGAACTTACCCATCGAAAACGAAATCGATTGGACATGTTTCTTGGAAATTGGCTATTGGCACTCACCTGGGATTGTGCCTTTGCCATAGAACATGTTTATGGTCACCATAAATATGTGGCCACATCCATTGATCCTGCCACTGCAAAGCGTGGCCAAAACCCATACCATTTTATCCTTCGATCCACAATCCTCAGTCACCGGAATGCATGGATTATTGAAAATAAACGTCTCAGAAAAAGAGGTCAAAGTCCCGCTTCAATTTCTAATCGAATGATTATTGGATACTTTCGATCTGGGATCTTAACCACCTGTGCTTTTTTTATCGGCGGCTGGGGAGGCGTCATCATGTTTCTCTTCATGGCCATGGGCGGAAAAATCATGTTGGAAGGCGTTAACTATATGGAACATTATGGGTTAATCCGGGAAGAGGGTACACCCATTCTTCCAAAACATTCCTGGAATACCAATCGGCGAATCAGCAGTTTTTTCCTGTACAATTTAACCCGTCACTCATCACACCACGAAAATACCCAACTGGAATATTGGGAATTGAAGGCCTATCCTAACGCACCAGAAATGCCTTTGGGATATTTATCCTGCGTTTATTTGGTGTTGTTTACACCTTGGATATACCATCGAATCATGGCGCCCAAACTCAAAGATTGGGACTTGAACTATGCGAATCCTGAGGAACGCACATTGGCCATGGCACAAAACAAAGCCAGCGGTCTGACTTATTTATTGACTTAACATTCCCTTACTTTTGGGGCAGCAAAACGATAGACACCGTATCGCTGTTAAATGCAGTGAACATGCCCAACCCGCCATTAATATTATTGTAAGGCTCATTCAAATCCCGTGAATTTTGGCCACTGGATTGATAAAGCAGTACATAATTCGTCTGGACATGAAAAAGAACAATATCATGTCTCCCAAAATGGGTAATTGTGCTTGCCAGCATGGCGTAAGATGTATCAATGAAAGGTTCTGAAATAAAACGCCGCCACCGGGGAGGTAATGTTTTTTCTAACGGTTCCGGATCTTCCTCTACATTATCCATCAAAAGATAATGAAAATGATCTTCTGGATTGTCCCAATTGAGGCGGATTATATTTGAATCAGCAAAGATCCATCGAATATAATCCCTGTTCCTATCAAAAGATGGCACATACATTGTATCGATATTAGACGAAAAACTATCTGGTTTTGCAGGAACAATTGCCTCAGATGTGAGGTGCTGCTCGCCATAATTAATATCCAGGATAAAGGTGTCACCTTCGGCCACCACAAGGTCGCTATTAGGGTACGTGTAGGTGATACTGAATGTTGTATCCGTTTCAGTTGTATCGTAAGAATGAACCGGTGCCAATACAAATTCTTCTGCACTCCGTTTAAGAACCACCACTGCGGAATCGATTGGGATAGCAGTTTCACTTTCGTCGTCCAACGCCAGTGTGGAGGCGAGGATCACATCCGTCACTGGCTGGCCTGCATAGAGGTATCCCCTGACGACGATCAAGTCGGCTTCGGGCACCGGCAAAAGGTCATCTTCGCAACTGAGTGTTAAAAAGGTGATACTAAAAAGCGCTGAGAAAAATAATTTGTTATTCATCGAATCTCCCTACTTCAATGTCACTTTAAAAAACAATGTTATTGTCATGGGCAATAGCATGACATCTGACACCACAACCGGAACTACATCCAAATCATATTCACGATAATTCACATTTTTTCTATTATAAATATTGAAAACGGACAAACCCAGGTCCCATTTAAAATCCGGTGTTTGCATTTGACGAAATATACTCAGATCCATTCGGTGGTAATCGGGTAAACGAAATTCATTCTTATCACTCACATGGATATAGGTGAATTCATCCCCATTCAGCAGCGGTAAATAATATCTGCTTTGGGGAGTGGTGTAAGGCGTGCCAGTGGCATATACAAATGTGGATGCAAAATTCCATGGACCCCATTTATACATTCCGACGATTTTAGCTTCGTGTGTTTTATCGTGGCTGGCAGGATATGGTTCCGGTGCCAAGGCACCAAAATCATATTTCACATTGGCATAGGTGTAACTGAACCACCCATTCAAAGCGCCGGATTTTTTCTGGGCGAGGAATTCAACCCCTTCTGCATATCCATCGCCAAAAAAGAAATAATTCCCGTAATCAGCCAATTCCTGAAACCTGCGCGTATATTCCACCAACCCATCTAAATATTTTCGATATCCTTCCACTTCAAACAGGTATTTCCGAGTTTCATATTTAAAACCCAGAATTTGGTGTTCTGCCGATCCTGCAGGAATATTATCATCAGACACAAGCCAGAAATTCGAATTCCCCTGGAGTACATCTTCTAAAACTATATTATTGATGAATTGAAAATAATTACCCCAAGCCCCTTTCAGCGTAAAGTGATCTGTCACATTCCAGGAAAAAAAGAATCGAGGCGAAATAAATATAGAATCAGCAGACATGTCTAGTACAAATAGACTATCCAGTCCCATTTGAGTGGTAGTCCGGACCCCCATACCAAGGGTTAAGGATGGCATAACATTCCATCGGTCTTCCAAATATAAACTGGCTAATACGGTATTGGATTCCAGATTGAGGATCTGAACTGTATCATAAATAGCGATATCATAGTGGGTCCCCAGATTAGTGAATTCCATCCCAAATTCCAGAATATGCTTTGCACTGGCATGATATACATTGTCAATCCGAAAGGATTGATCCATGGCGCCATTCCCTTCCCCTATTCTGAAATTAAAATTTCCACCTCCTTGAAGATATGCATTGCGGTCATAATTGCTTTTAAATTGAGAAGAACTCACCAAGGCTTGGCTGGATAAACGGTCCGTCCATTTATGATTCCACCGAAGACTCACACCCAGATTTCCCCAATCGGTATTGTTTTCATCCATGAGGGTAATATCTTGCTGATTCCCACCACCACCACCGGGGCCTGGACGGCCACGAATACCAGAGGTCTCACGGGATTCATTTAAAAAATCCCTACCCCCATACATACTGAGGCTAATTACGTCCCTATTACCTGGCGTAAATGTTACTTTATTATGGAGATCATAAAAATAAAATGTGGGAAATATTTGCTGCTGAAATGCAGTTTCATCATTAGGATCTTGCCGGTTAACCCTGCGGCGGTTATTAGCGGGAACCTCATCATCGCCCGTCACAAATTCATACATTTTATCAAAAAAGGGGCTGGACATAAAATCGGAATAGGAACGTCGATATGAAAAAAGCCAACTGCCTCCCCATATAATCGGTGTTTCGTACAATAATTGTGTGGACATGAGGTTGGCGCCCAATCCAAATTGCCGTCTTGTCAGATCGCCATTTTTACCTGTCATATCAATAACACTGGATAGACGTCCGCCGTATTTGGATGGAAATCCGCCCTTATACACTTGCACATCCTTAATCGCATCAGCGTTGAAGGCACTGAACATACCGAAGAAATGATCCACATGATAAATATTCATTCCATCCAACAAGATCATATTCTGATTAGAGGAACCGCCACGGACATTTAATCCTGAAGAACCATCGCCGGTGCTGCTTATTCCTGGTAGAAGTTGCAATGAGCGAAAAATATCCACTTCACCCATGTTGGGAAGCAGCGCTAATTGTCGGGGAGAAATGGTCACTTTACTCACTTCATCGGCACTTTTCATAACTTGGTATTCATCTGCGATCACATCTACGGATTGAAAATCCAATGCTTCCATCTTTAGGCGAATATCCAATGATTGTTTCGGGCCAGAATTATCATATCCAATCTTTACCGTACGATATCCAATATAAGAGATGATGAGAGAACAGGGTTCCGCTGGAATATCAAC
>JABGZQ010000054.1 GCA_018674655.1 Fidelibacterota bacterium
CCGATTCTTCTTCACCGGATTCTGAACCCCCTTCTCCCACACAATATAGGCCTCAGGATCATAACTGTCCAAGACCCATTCGGCCGCATTCCCGTGCATATCATAAAGGCCAAATCCGTTAGGTTTCTTCATCCCGCTTTTGTGGAGTTGACCTTCACTGTTTCTTTTGTGCCATCCGAACTGATCAATAAATTTTGTCCCTTTCCCAAAGGAGTAGGCAGTCGATTCCTTGCTTCGACAGGCATATTCCCATTCAACCTCTGAGGGCAATCGATAGTAATGGCCTGTTTTAGCTGTTAGCTATTTGCAAAATTGAGAGGCAGCATACTGGGTTACATTAATCATGGGGTATCCGTTTTTATTATAATTCACATAGGGCGGCGTCGCGCTTGAAACACCATCTATATCAATACTAATGTCTCCCCTTTTTGATTCTACGTGATCAATTTCTCTATTTAGAAATAACTCATAAACATCCCAACCGATCTCCACTTCAGCCATCCAAAAATCATCAACCATAACCGGGTGGGTAGGGCCTTCATCTGTTCTTCTGTTCTTTTCTCCCTGAGGGCTTCCCATGCTGAAGTCTCCCCCATGAATTGGTATCATTCTTATCTCCTGGTTCGAACCAGCAATCATTTCACGATAAATTTCGAAAGAGCCATGCTCATTATTCATATTTTTAAGCGTGATTACCAACTCAAGCAATAATAAAATATTCAAAATTAATACTTTCTAATAAATGATTAGACTTTTTCATGAATTTCTATGGCCACCCCAAGTCCGTATGATAAATTCTCGCCGTGTTAATTCAGACATGGATATCTATCATAGTCTTGATTGACAAATGATCACCCATTATTATACAATGGTTGAAACTTCCTCAAGTTGTTTTTTGATTAATTCCGGCACTTTCGTAACAGCCGCCGGATAGCCCACTGGAATGAGGAGGGATGCTTTTTCATTTGGGGGGCGGTTTAAAATTTCTCCCAAAAAATTCATTGGACTCGGTGTATGGGTTAGCGTTGCCAAACCTGCATGATGCAAGGCTGCCAATAAAAACCCAGATGCAATTCCAACCGATTCGTTTACATAGTAGTTTTTTCGTTGACTGCCATCATCTTTAATATCATAAGCTTGTTTAAAAACAACAATAAGGTACGGTGCAATATCCAAAAAAGGTTTATGCCAATCTGTTCCAAATTGGTTTAAATCTTCCAGCCATTCCTTTGTAGCGCGATGACGATAAAATTCTTTTTCTTCCAATTCAGCTGCTTGCCTAATTTTTGCCTTCACAGCCGGATCCTTAACAACCACAAACTGCCATGGCTGTTTATTGGCGCCGGATGGGGCCGACGCAGCTGTTTGGATACAATTATTAATTATTTCTATGGGGACACTTCTATCAGAAAATGTTCGAATCGATCGGCGTTTTGACATTTCGTTTAAGAATGTTTCTGACCGAGACTGCATGTCTTCATCGGTAAATTCTTTGAAGTCTAGTGGTTTGAATCCCATATCTTTTGCCTAAATTTAACGTTGCATATGAAGAAAGAATTTAAATCACCAACGTTCATGAAAATGCTTTTTGTTTTTTGTGGTATTCTCATATTAACTGGATGCCCCCACGATGAAAAGGCCGATAACTTTAGTCCCACCGTAATATTGATTTCCATGGACGGATTTCGCTGGGATTATTTCAATAAAACAAATACACCCAATTTTGACGAATTAATAGATGGAGGATCGAAAGCAGAGGCGCTTATTCCATCTTTCCCAAGCAAAACCTTTCCCAACCATATTACAATTGTGACTGGCCGATACCCTGAAAATCATGGCATTGTTGCCAATAAAATGTACGATCCCGACTTTGATGAATACTATTATATCGGACAAGGAAGCGCCCCCGTCTTGGATGGAAAATGGTATAATGCAGAGCCCATCTGGGTGACCGCAGAAAAGCAGAACCAAACAGCCATGACCATGTTCTGGCCCATTTCGGAAGCAGAAATTATGGGCGTTCGACCCTCAGAATATTTTGTATATGATGGTTCTGTTTCCCGAAATGACCGGGTGGACCAAATCTTGAAATGGTTGGATTATCCTTCGTCTAAACGGCCCCGATTTTTAACAACATATTTTAGCCATTTGGATGATGTTGGACATCGCCATGGTCCTGATTCCGATGAAGTAAAATCTGCCATCCGGGAAATGGACCGTACCGTGGGCCGGCTTATGGATGGCCTCAAATCCCGGGAAATTTTTCAAAAAGTAAATATAATTCTTGTTTCAGATCATGGTATGGCGACCACATCTTCTGATTCTATTATTTTTTTAGACGACTATATTGATATGGATAAGGTAATTATGGTGGATTGGACACCTGTTGCCGCTATTCGTCCAAAAGGTTCCATAGATTCTATACATTCGAAACTTCACAATGCCCATCCAAACCTCACGGTGTATAAAAAGGGCGAAGCCCCAGCAAGGCTTCATTATAGCTCAAATCGACGAATTCAACCAATTACTGCAATTGCTGATGAACATTGGTCTATCACCACTCATGATTATACCAGCCAGGACGATCATGCGGATAAATATAGTGGGGCCACCCACGGGTATGATCCCGTCTATCCATCTATGGGGGGTATTTTTGTTGGCCATGGTCCTGCGTTTAATAAAGGATTGCTTGGTCCAGGTATTACCAATATTCATCTCTATGAAATGATGTGTAAAATATTAAGTTTAACGCCGGCAGAAAACGATGGGTCTATTGATTCTACACGGATTTTTCTTATAAACTAATTTTTCTTCCCACTTTCCACTACAATATCATATACTTCCCAATCCTTAAAAGGAGGTAAAGGAAGAATATGGACGTAAAACTTATTTGGCTTACTGGATTTGTAGGTATCTATTGGGCATACTGTTTATTCTGGGGTTTTAAAGGCGCCCGCGACGCCAAAACATCGACAGATTATTTTCTTGCTGGCAGATCAATTGGTGTTTGGGTTTTTGTTTTAGCAGCCACCGCAACCAGTTTCAGTGGGTGGACTTTTGTGGGGCATCCTGGGAAAATATTTACCGATGGTTTACCTTATGCTTTCGCTTCTTTTTATGCGCTAACCATTCCGCTCACCGGCGTTTTGTTCCTCCGGCGACAGTGGGTGTTGGGCAAAGTTTACCGTTATATCACCCCGGGAGAAATGTACAGCGACTATTATGGTGGCAACGCTATGCGACTCTTGACTGTATTGGTGGCCTTTCTATTCAGCGTTCCGTATTTGGGTGTTCAACTCCGGGCTTCTGGCAATTTGTTTAATGTCCTTACTGATGGTCTCGTCAGTGTGAATTTTGGCATGTTTGCCCTCACAACGGTGGTGGTGATCTATGTAGCATCTGGGGGATTAAAATCCGTTGCTTATGTGGATTGTGCTCAGGCCATTTTGCTTGCGGTGGGGATTGCCATTTTGGGTGGCATCACTATTCATTATGCCGGCGGATGGGGTGGTTTCACAGGCGGGTTGGCGGATATTGTCCAAAAAGATGTTTCGTCTGGACAAAACCTCACGCCGGATGGATATTCAATGAAGGTTGCTATCCCGGGGAGTATTCAAATGGTATCCGCTGGATCAAAAGCATCTGGTGGTGCGTGGACGGGTATTATGTGCATGACTTACATGTTTGCCCTCATGGGGATTCAATCTTCCCCTGCTTTTTCCATGTGGGCGTTTTCAAATAAAACCCCCCAGGCCTTTCGTTGGCAGCAAGTTGTGGCTTCATCTCTTGTTGTAGGCATTCTATTGTTTACATTCACAATTTTTCAAGGCATGGGTGGCCATATTCTTGTCGCCAATGGCGTCTTGGAAAATATCAGTGATAAAAACCTTGTGCCTGAGTTGATCAATTTACTTTCTGATGCGGCGCCTTGGCTCGTAGGCTTGCTCGCTGTGTGTGCACTTGCGGCCATGCAAAGTACTGGTTCAGCCTATATGTCCACCTTTAGCGCCATGGTAACAAGAGATATTTATACCAAATACATTTCTCCCGGCGCATCTGATCAAACACAAAAGATGACCGGGAGGCTCTTTGTTATTGTTGTGGCGGGAGCAGCATTAATCGTGGCCGCAAACTCAAGTCAGGCAATTGTTATGTTGGGTGGGCTAGCGGTTGCCTATGGATTCCAAATGTATCCCGCACTGATCGGTATCTGTTATTATAGAGGATTTACCACCAAGGGTGTTGTTTTTGGGTTGGTGGTCGGCCTGCTCGCGGTTACCTTAACGGATAAAACATCGGCCTGGTTTGGAGTACCTTGGGGAGCATATCCTTTGACGATCCACAGTGCCGGTTGGGGAATTTTCTTCAATCTGTTAACCACATTCTTTGTTTCACATTTTTCCGGCGAGTCGGATGTTGCAAAAGCGGTGAAAACCAAAAAACACAAACTCCTTCAATCTATTACAGGTATGACACCGAAAAGAAAAAAGA
>JABGZQ010000038.1 GCA_018674655.1 Fidelibacterota bacterium
CGTTTGGCAGGAATGATCAACAGTGATTTATTGGGGTTTCCCATTCAGAATTTTTCACGTCCGCTCAACCTGATCATCATCCATGAAGGTATTGATCAAATTCCGGATACGCGGAATATTCTTTTAGATTTTGGTTTAGATGGTGTCCCGGGCACCGGGGATATTGGCGAGGGAAATGGCACATTGGATGAAGGAGAAAGACTGGATGAGGATAAAGTGAAATATTTTTCACAAAGGCAATTAGGTCTTCATTTAAGCACTTCATGGAAAAATAATAATATTGAGTTTGGGATTGCCGTGAAAACTCTTTTTCACTCAATCGGAGAACACACCGGCTCTGGGATTGGGCTTGATTTTGGTGTATTGGCCGTTCCATGGAAAAATGGTCGATTGGGACTCACAATTCGGGATATAACCACCAGTTGGCAAGTGTGGGAGAATGGAACGGTTGAACGATTTAAACCTTCAGTGATGACCGGCATATCCCATTCGCATCAATTCAGTAATTTCCCCGTGTCGATTTCAGGTATGGTGAATATTGTTTCGGATGGCGGCGGTAAATCTATAGATGATGATATAAATTTGGGCAACCATGGGGCCAATATTCGATTTGGATTTAATGGCGTTTATGACAATAAAATTGCACTTCGGTTGGGGCGAAATACCATTGGGTCAACCACAGGTGGTATTGGACTTAGTTGGGATAATTTATCTTTGGATTATGCGTTTTTAAATGAGCCAACCGGATCCGGATTGGGTGTATCTCATATGGTATCGTTATCGATAAACTATGGCTGGATTAGGGGAATGATTGACAGATTATAGCTAAATATGGAATATCAACTATGCAAAACCCAGAATTCTAATAAGCCAATCGGGTGCGCATTTTATTAAGGGGACTAAAAAATATTTCATTTGCCAGGGGAAAATAAATACTTTTTTTCGTCTATTAACAGCGCGGATAATTTTTTGAGCGGCAACTTTCGTTTCCATGAGAAATGGCATGGGGAATTCATTATCTCCAGTCATTTCACTTTTGATAAACCCCGGACAGACTGCCGTAAAAGAAATGCCATGTTTATGTAGTGCCGTACCCCACCCCTGACTCATATTTCGAACGGCTGCTTTGGATCCGCTATAGGCGGCATGATGGGCCAATCCCCGAAAACTGGCGACAGAACTGATTATCGCAATTTTACCGTTTCGTATTTCTTTAAAATGGGGAATAAATGGCATGACTGTATTGGTTACACCCAAAATGTTCACACTTAATACATGGTTCATCTTGTCAGCACTGCCAGAACTTAATCCATCGGGACTGCCCACACCTGCATTGGCATAAACAGTATCCATTTCTCCCGGTAGGGCAATAAAGTCCGCTATAGCAGACTTACATTCAACATCGTTTAGAACGTCTAATGGATAAACTTTTGTTTGACCACCCAGTTCTGTACATTGGATGGCCACCTGATCTAGACGGTCTTTTCTTCGCGCCACCAAACCAATAAAATAACCCTGTTTGGCATAGGCATAAGCTAAGTATTCGCCAATCCCACTGCTGGCACCGGTTATAAAGACTTTGTTCATAAGGGGGAAATTTAGTAAAGATTCAATAAAAAGAAAGAACGCATTCGTTGGAATACTATAAATATAAAGTGTAAATTTGCCAGCTTTATTCAAAGCGAAATATTATGATTCAAAGTATGACAGGATATGGCCGGGGTTTAACCGGTAAAGGAGCCATTAAGGTAAGCGTCCTCATTAAGGCGGTGAATGGACGGTTTCTTGACGTAAAAATACGCGGAATAGACCTTGACCCTTCTGATGATAAAAAAATACGGGACGTGATATCTGAAAAACTCGTTAGGGGAACGATTCATTTGAATCTTGAAATAGAAAGTGGTGGCCAGTCACAAACGCTATCATTTAATAAAGATCGATTTGAAGCTGTTGAAACTATTCTACTCCAAATTCAAAAAGATTATGGACGCCATTTGGATATGGGTGATATCATGAATGCAAACGATTTATTTACCCATGTGGATGCAGATTCTCCTGGGTCAGATCATTTAATTGAAGCTGTGACCAACGCCTGCGATGAAGTGATTCAAATGCGCCAATCTGAAGGGTTAAAACTCAAAACCGATTTTGAAGAAAGATTATCTACGTTAGAACATATTTTATCAGAGGTGGAAAAAGAATTACCAAAAGAATTTCAAAAAAGGATCAATCGCTTAAAATCGCGTATTTCAGAATTATTAGATGGGACTGCTGTTGACGAAAGCCGCATGGCTCAAGAAATTGCCATGTTGGCTGAAAAAGCGGATGTGACTGAAGAAACGGTTCGTCTCAAAAGCCATTTTCAACAATTTAAAACATTGTTAGGGGTAAATGGATCTGCGGGTAAAAAATTAAATTTTCTCCTCCAGGAAATGAGTAGAGAGATTAATACAATTGGGTCAAAAAGTTCGTCAGAACTCATCGTAAATCACGTCATAACCTTAAAGGATGAAGCGGAAAAAATGCGTGAACAAATCCAAAATATTTTATAGAATATGAAGAATATAATAATTATTTCAGCTCCTTCTGGATCAGGTAAAACAACCATATGTCGGGTACTGCAAAAACGGAACCCGTCAATTCATTTTTCTGTTTCGTGTACAACACGAGAAAAACGTCATGGCGAAGTCGATGGGGTTGATTATACATTTCTCACCAATGAATCCTTTAAAAAAGGTATCGTAAATAATGATTTTGTCGAGTGGGAACAAATTCATGGTGATTATTATTATGGCACCTTAAAGTCCACCATCGAAGATGCCATCAATGGACAGAAATATCTATTGTTGGAATTAGATGTAAAAGGGGCTATTGTATTACAAACATTATACCCGGGTAAAACCATTTCTATTTTTGTCCAGCCACCCAGTTTGGACGACCTTCGCACACGATTGGTGAATCGGGGTACTGATTCTGAAGAAAGAATCACCAAAAGGTTAGAGAGACTTAGTGCAGAACTGGAATATAAGTCTCATTTTGATTTTCATATTATTAATGATAATGTGGACCGTGCCGTAGATGAAATAATGAATATTTTAACAAACGAAAACGAGGAAGTGTATTATGGCTCTTGAACCAGTTTCCATTAGAAAACTAGAAGAACAAACACCGGATGTTTACGAAGCAGTGGTTGTTATGTCCAGACGGGCAAAGCAAGTGTTGAACAACAGGATCATAGATGATATGATGATTACTACTGAAGATGTAGAAATGGGTGTTTACGATCAAATCGATGAAAAGAATCCTGAGGATTATGAAGAAGTTGATAAAGCCACAACGGTGGCAGTCAACGAATTCATTAATGGTGAGTTAGTTTGGAAAAATACTGAAGAAGGTGAATAGGTCTCGAGGACCTATTTTAACCCATGGGATCCGTTTCTCCTGATGCTGTTTCACAGTATTTAAAACAAACCCGTGAATTATTTGGAGATGAATTATTTTTAGATCAGACACCGACTTCAACAAAAACTGAACCTAAAAAAATGAATCCCGATTTACCATCGAATATAGATGGTTTTTATAAGCAAATACACAATTGCACCCGTTGTGCGCTGGGTGACTCTCGCACAGAATTTGTATTTGGTGTCGGTGACCCAAAAGCCTCTTTGGTCCTTGTGGGCGAAGCGCCGGGGGAACAAGAGGACCTAAAAGGGGAACCCTTTGTCGGTCGAGCGGGAAAATTATTAGATAAAATTCTGACCGCAATTGATCGATCACGTCAAAAAGACGTATATATTTGTAATGTTCTAAAATGTAGACCCCCCAAGAATCGCGATCCACTTCCAGATGAGGTTGCGGAATGTGAACCGTATTTAATTCATCAAATTAATTTGATTCAGCCTAAACTCATTGTAGCTTTAGGCAGAGTCGCCGGAAAGACCTTACTCAATGTGGACAAACCGTTGAAAAGTATGAGAGGTATTTTGCACGATTATCATGGTACACCTTTAATTGTGACTTACCATCCGGCAGCATTACTGAGAAACCCAAACTGGAAACCGGAAACATGGAAGGATTTCAAGTGGATTCGCTCCATTATTGATGAATAGAAAATGGCTAAAAATAACGAATTAAATATAATAGCACAGCCTCAAGCCTTGGAGGCTGAACAAGCGGTATTGGGATCAATGCTGACTACAAAAGAGGCGGTGAGTAAGGCGATGCAATGGGTGTCGGCGAATCAATTTTATAAAGATGCCCATGTACGCATCTTTACTTGTATGAGCGATTTGTTTGAGAAAGGTGAACCGATCGATGCCATATCAGTTGTTGATCGTTTAAAAAAGAAAAAAGAATTAGAAGGGGTCGGCGGTGCGTATTACATCACAGGGTTAGCTGAATCTGTCCCCACAACAGCGAATGTTGAACATTATGCAAAAATAATTTTAGAAAAACATCTTTTACGAAAACTTATACAAGTATCTCATGAAGTGTCTAAAGAGGCCTTTGATGATTCTCAAGATGTTGATGATATTTTAGATTCTGCTGAATCGGCTATTTTTAATATATCGGAAAAAAGATTGCGAGGCGGGTTTCAGCATATTGATCCCATTCTCCATCATACGTTTGAAGAACTGGATAAAATAGCTTCGAAACCGGGGAGTGTTACCGGTGTCCCTTCTGGATTAATTGATTTAGATGATATGACATCCGGATTTCATCCTGGGGAATTAATTATTGTTGCAGGAAGACCGGGAATGGGTAAAACGGCATTGGCTTTATCTATGGGGCGCAATGCAGCTGTGATGGATAAAACTGGTGTGGGTATTTTCAGTCTTGAGATGGCAAATCATCAACTGGCCATGCGATTATTATGCGCTGAAGGTCGGGTAGATAGTCATTTGGTTCGGACTGGAAAATTACCGAAAGCGCAATGGAAAAATTTAAGTATCGCCGTGGGAAATTTAGCGGAAGCACCGATTTACCTCGATGATACACCGGGTATGTCAGTTTTAGAAGTACGGGCAAAATCACGCCGATTAAAAGCGGAACATGACATTGGATTAATTATAGTGGATTATCTTCAGTTAATGACCGGACCAAAAGGTGCCGAAAGTCGTCAACAGGAGATTTCTCAAATCTCCCGATCCTTAAAAGCATTGGCAAAAGAAATTGAAGTGCCAGTGATTGGTTTATCTCAGTTATCACGCGCGGTGGAAAGCCGGAGTGACCGTCGTCCCCAATTATCTGATCTTCGTGAATCGGGTGCAATTGAACAGGATGCGGATGTGGTCGTCTTTTTATATCGCCCCTGGGTTTACTCTCAAGAGGATGAGGATCGAGGTAAGTCAGAAATCATTGTGGCCAAGCAAAGAAATGGCCCGACGGGTATTGTAGAGGCAACATTTGTTGATCGGTTTGCTCGTTTTGAAAATATGTCTGCTTTTTCTGAAATGGAATCTGATTCTCCGTTTTAATGGAAAACCCTCTCTCTAAATTTATTCCGCTCCTCGTGGGTGAATTTCCAAAACCCTTTCAAGATTTGATAAAGAAAGTGACGCTGAATGAACAAATCAATAGCGAAAACCTTGAAAAGAATTTATGGTTGGCTTACGAGTTTGGTGCGCGCTACCATGAAGGACAAAAAAGACGATCCGGAAAATCCTATTTTGAGGATCATTGTGTCGAAGTTGCTAAGATTTTGGCCGACTGGAAAATGGATCCAATTACCATCATCGGTGGGTTGCTCCATGATACGATCGAGGATACAGAAGCAACGATAGAAGAGATTGAAAGTATTTTTGGAAAAGATGTTGCCAATTTAATCAATGGTGTCACCAAGCTGGGCGGCATTCGTTTTTCCAGTCGAAAGGCAGAGCAAGCTGGAAACTTCATGAAGATGCTCATTTCTGTTGCCAAAGATTTACGTGTCATCATTATCAAATTTGCCGACCGGCTTCATAATATGGCAACCATTGAATATATGCCTCGAATTAAACAGCATCGGATTGCCGTTGAAACGCGAGAAGTGTATGCACCTTTGGCCCATCGGTTGGGAATGGCAAAGGTCAAGTGGCAATTAGATGATCTCGTCTTAAAAACATTAAATCCTGAGCCATATAGAGAGATTGAAAAGAAATTAAAATCTTCTCTAAAAGAGAGAGAAAAGTATATTAATAAAATCACCAAATCTCTGGTGAGTGAACTGAGAGAATACAAAATTACGCCCCAAGTCTATGGTCGCCCTAAATCCCATACATCTATATATGGAAAAATGGTCAAAAGGGGAAAAGCATTCGAAGAGATTTATGATATTTTGGCTGTTCGTGTTGTGGTTGAAAAAGTGGAAGAATGTTATCTTACGTTGGGCATTTTGCATCAAAACTTTAAACCGGTTCAAGAACGATTTAAGGATTTTATCGCCACGCCAAAAAGTAATGGCTATCAATCTATCCATACGACGGTAGTCGGGCCGGAAGGAAAGTTAGTCGAGATTCAGATTCGTACTGATGATATGGAGCAAACCGCTGAAATTGGCGTAGCCGCACACTGGCGGTATAAAGAAGGATCTAAAGATGCAAAGCAAGTCGATAGTCATGTAAAATGGCTTCGAGAATTATTGGAGATTCTCCAAAGTGAAGAAAATGATCCAAAAGAGTTTATGCACTTACTCAAGATTGATTTGTTTGAGGATGAAATATTTGTATTTACGCCCAAAGGAGACTTGGTGCAATTGCCCGTTAAATCATCGCCATTGGATTTCGCATACAATGTTCACTCAGAAGTGGGTCATTCCTGTCTCGGGGCCAAGGTAAATCACAAGGTTGTGCCACTCAATAGTGAATTGCGCAATGGGGATACAGTAGAAATTATAACCAGTAGTTCTCAAAGTCCCAATTACGGATGGCTCAAGTTTACCGTCACTTCAAAGGCGCGCAATCATATTAAGCGATATTTAAATAAACAAGAGCGAGATGAAAGTGTAAAAATTGGTGAAGAAATAATTACAAAAAGCCTTCGTCGTTTGAAAATGTTGAATCTAAAAGATGATGTAAAAAATGCATTTTCTAAATTTGGATTTGGCGGTGAAGCTCAATTAATTGAAGCAGTGGGCAAGGGAGAAATTTCCATTCGAGAAATATTGAATAAAATTGCACCCCAAAAAGAACCGATTGAACCGGATGATTCAGATGAAACATCAAATTTTTTCCGGTTCGGCCGAAAAGAAAGCCGAAATATCAAATTGGAAGGCATTAGTAATATTATGGCCAATTTTGGTAAATGTTGTAACCCGATTCCGGGTGACGATATGATTGGTTTTATTACGAGGGGTCGCGGTGTAACTGTCCATCGATCATCCTGCTCCAGCTTACCCTTACTCAGTGAAGAATCAGATCGGTTGGTACCGGTGGATTGGGAAGTGGAACGCAATGATATATTTAATGTTAGAATTAAAGTGGTTGGGCAAGATCGAAAAGGGTTATTGAAGGATATGACCGAATCCATTTCAAAGCTCAATATCAACTTAACATCCGTGGATATTAAAGTGAAGGAGGCCATAGCGACAGCCATATTTATCCTTCAAGTTAATAATGTAAAACAACTGGATCGGGTGGTTCGAAAGATGGGTCAAATAAAAAATATCGATTCCGTCGAACGTGCTAAACATTAATCGTTGTTGGTTATAATATGGGACGCATATTAGGAATTGACCATGGCAATGTACGGGTGGGCCTTGCTTTATCGGATCCACTAAAAATTATTGCCAAACCCTTCACCACAATCACCTATCAAGATTCTGAAGATCTCTTGAACCAAATTAAAGATATTATATACGAAAATGCTGTGGAGCATATCATTATCGGCGTACCCAAAGGCATGAAGGGACAAAACACAAAGCAAACTGAAATTGTTATTCAATTTATCCATAAAATAAAAAACAAGTTTGATTTACCCATTTCTTTAGAAGATGAACGACTGAGCTCTGTGAGTGCAGAAAAAGCGCTTATCCTTCAGAATGTAAAAACGGGACATAACAAAGGTCGTATTGATGAAACAGCTGCGGCCATCGTCCTACAACAATATTTAGATCGGTCTAGATGATTAAAAATATTTTAGACCGTTCCCCATATCAATTGGCGATCATTTCTGGCACCCTCATTGGGTGTGCCTATCCACCAATTCCAGGATTTACGGCTTGGTTTGGGTTTGTTCCTCTGATTCATATTTGGCAAACACAATCACCAAAGGAATCGGCAAGATGGTCATTCTTTGCTGCCGTTATTGCAAATTTGTTATCGCTTTACTGGATTGGCTTGAACTCCGGTGCCAGTATTCCAATTGTATTACTATCCATGATTTCGGCCATTTTATACCTGGGCATATTTTGGGGAATTTTGGGTTGGGTGGTTGCCTGGGTTGAGAAAAAGACGTCCAACAGTTTGAGTTTATTGCCCTTTTTATGGGTCACAATGGAATGGATTCGTAGTTTTGGCGCTTTGGGATTCCCCTGGGCTAATTTGGCCACAACCCAAACTGTTTTCTTACCTGTGGTACAAATGGTTGAGTTCACAGGGACAGAAGGTGTGGGTTTTTGGATCCTCTTGATCAATGTTGTTTTATATGCGACGATATGTAGAGACGGGACTAAGCGCAATGCACTTATTATCTTTGGAATCATATTCCTTTTGCCATGGATTTATGGGAGTTTTCGTATTGCCAAATTTGAATTTGACGAGAATCAACCTTATCGATCTGTTGCGGCCATTCAGCCAAATGTAAATCCAAATCAAAAATGGGACGCATCATATCGCTCTCAACTATTTGAGTTGATGGATTCACTGCATACTGAAGCATTGACCATGGCGCCGGACTTAGTCGTATGGCCGGAAGCAGCTTTACCGGTTTATATGCGTGTTTCATCTAAAAGGCGCGTGTACGAGAGGCAAGTAATTGAGACAGGGATTCCATTATTAATGGGGACCGCAGATTATCGAAGAGATTCTACTGGGCGAAACGTGTATAATGGTTCGATTTATTTAGGGGTAAACGGTAATAAAATGTACCATAAAAAGTATTTGGTTCCATTTGCAGAAACCATACCGCTGTCCCAACAATTCCCCATCTTAAAAAAATTAAATTTTGGTCAAGCCAATTTTACCGCTGGGACTGAGTTCACCACGTTTCCATTAGACTCCATTCATTTTAGTAATATGATTTGTTATGAATCGAGCCATCCCAGTGTCGCGAGAGGATTTGTACAAAATGGCGCCCAATTTTTGACTATTGAAGCCAATGATGCATGGCTCCAAAATTCATCAGGCGTGAGACAGCATTTTGAATTGGCGAGGCTTCGTGCCATTGAGTTAAGAACTGGAATTGTTCGAAGTGCGAATACAGGCATATCTGGTATCATTTATCCTTCAGGAAAAGTAACTCAAAAAGCAAATTATGGAGAGAAAATTGTATTCATGGGTAAAGTCCCTATTCGGCAAAGATTGTCAATTTTTGCAAAATATGGAAGTGTTTTCGCACATATGTGTTTTATTTTAACTTTAATACAAATGATATGGTTTATTCGACGATCAAACCCATCTTAATCAGTTTGATTCTTTTCTCCGGTTTCTCTTTGGGGCAGGAAAAACCCAAAAAGAATCTGAATCCCGTTTTACAATCGGCGCTCTTGCCGGGTTGGGGACAAAAATCGCTCAATTATTCTGATCGAAGTCGGGTATTTACCTATGTGGAATCCGGATTGGTTCTTTCTATTATTGGATCCACCACTTACGCCAACATTTTAAAAAAGAATTACATCGCGTATGCGGTGGCGCATGCGGCAGTATCTTCTTCAGGAAAAAGCCACAAATACTGGGTTGATATTGGAAATTTCTCAACGATTGAAGACTATAATGATGAACATTTGCGCAATCGAGAAATGGATGATATTTATGAAGTTAGTCCGCAGTGGGGATGGGTATGGGATAGTGATTCACACCGGGATTTCTTTGAACAAAAACGTATTTTGAGTGATCAAATGAAACAAGTAGCATCCTTTGGTGTTGGTGCAATGATATTAAACCATATGGTATCTGCCATTGATGCATTATATCTCAAACGAATTGGACGTGAAAAATCGCTTTCTGTCTTACCCTGGGTGCCGGAAGAATCGTTAGGTTTCGGTTATACATTAACCGTCCATTTTTAAATAATTATGTTTAAACATCCATTGGCTAATTTATGGTTTTTTCTGGGCTTTTCGTTTTCGTTGCTCACGTCTAATACTATAGAAAAATGGATCATGAATTGTTTGCTATTCATTATCATCGCATGGATGAATAAAGAACATATTCGTCAGGTAATTTTTCGATTAAAACCATTCATTTTCTATTTCCCAATAATGTTGATTTTATATTCTCTATTTTCATTATTACTAACAGATAACGCGACAAATATCATATTGAATGAAGCCATGGTGGGATTTTTTAAATTAATTCTCATGGTGGGCGCCATGATGTTCTTTTTTGAATCGACACCCAGCCAAGATATTGTCATTCTCTCCAGGAGTTTATGGGCAAAATTGGATAAGCCCTGGAAAGGCATGGAAGATTTCTTTTTGTTTTTGGGTATGACGTTGCGATTCTATCCCACATTTCAGTCAAATTGGCAATCCGTAAGGTCTTGTCGAAAAGCCCTGGGGCTGGAATCGGATTATACTTATTGGAAACGCATTAACACTGCGGCAAAAGAAATGCCAGGATTGCTCATTCATCAACTGCGACGGGCCGATGATGTAGCCATGGCCATGAAACTACGTGGATACGGTAAGCAATATCCAAGAGGTGTGACTTATCCCATTCTTTTTAAAGGGCCCCATTTGTTTCAAATATTCGCTATTACATTATTTTTCTGGGGGATCCATACCTTTGCCGCGATTTAAAATTACCATTCAATATGACGGGACAGGATTTCGAGGCTGGCAGTTGCAAAAAGATGAACGAACGATTCAAGGAGAGATTGAGGATGCACTTCAGATTTTAAATCATAAAACCTCAATTCGTATTCATGGGGCTGGACGAACAGATACAGGTGTTCATGCCACGGGTCAGGTGGCCCATTTTGATTTTAATACGGATATGGATTCATGTGCGCTTAAGGATGCCCTTAATGGCAATTTAGCCCGGGATGTAAGGGTAATTGCATGTAAAATTGTTTCGCCGGAATTTCATGCGAGATTTTCCGCTGTCCGGCGCTATTACAACTATCGTACCCGAACCAATACCTTTTTGCTTGATCGAAATTATACTTGGCCTGTGGGTTCTATTGATTTAGACACATTAAACGAAGCAGCAAGTATCATTGGTGGCAATCATGATTTCACCGCATTCAGTCGACATACCGAAGATTTAGAACATCGTCGGTGTATTATTTATGATTCCGTATGGAAAGAGAAGGGTGCCGTAGTAAATTATCAAGTTTCGGGGAATCGGTTTTTACATCATATGGTTCGCTATTTGGTGGGGACCATGATAGAGATATCCCGTGGAAAATATGAAATGGCACAGTTTAAACAACTCATAAACGAACCAGTCGAAAATGTAAATATTTATAAGGCGCCACCTCAGGGTCTTGTATTAACGCAAGTTGATTATGATTAATAAAAAACACGACATCATTGCATTAATTTTTCTTATGTTTGGTTGGGTTGAGGGTCAATCTTCCATCAACCAAAATCGGGAAAATGCTATTACCAATGCCATTAAAATGGCCAGTCCAGCTGTGGCAAGTATTAATGTAACCCAAGTGCGCAATTATAGTTTGAATCCTTTTCAGCGTGATCCATGGTTTGAGTATTTTTTTCCACCCCAAGTACGTCAGAGAGAAGTCAAAGGCTCCGGATCTGGTGTGGTGATTAGTCCGAATGGTTATGTGTTAACCAATAACCATGTTGTGGAGAACGCAACAAAAATAATCGTGAAACTTCCAGGTGGCGATGAATTCGATGCAGAAGTTGTTGGGGTGGATATGATTACTGATTTGGCATTGTTAAAGTTAGAGGGATCTGATTTTCCATTCGTAAACATGGGAAATTCTGACGAACTCATTATTGGGGAATGGGCCATTGCATTGGGAAATCCCTTTGGTTTATTTGATGTCAACCAACAACCAACGGCTACAGTGGGTATTATTAGCGGTAAGGACCTCGATTTTGGGTTACAAAGTGGGAAAGTGTTTCAAGATATGATACAGACAGATGCGGCCATTAATCCCGGAAATAGCGGCGGCCCATTGGTGAATGCCCATGGTGAACTCATTGGAATTAATACGTTTATATTTACAGGATCCAATGTGGGGCAAGGATCCATAGGGATTGGGTTTGCCATTCCCATAAATCGCGCTCGACGAATCGCAGAAGAATTGAAAACAAAGGGACATATTGAACGAGATTTTTCAACAGGATTAAGGGCCCAACCCTTAAACCGGAAGACCGCATTATATTTAGATATCCCCATCACAGAAGGCGTGATCGTTACCGATATCATGAAAGACAGTCCTGCGGAAAAAGCGCAATTGGAATATGGAGATGTGATTATTGCTGTTGAGAATGAGAAAGTATTGAGCCTGGAAGATATATTAGACATTGTTGAAATTAATGATTTGAGACCGGGAGATAAGATCAAACTCCGAATTTGGCGAGATGGCAGGTTCTTCAATAGAACATTGAAATTAGGAAAACTAAAAGATGCTCGCTAAAGAAGGTAGAGTCATATTAATTCCCCTTTTTTTTATTACATTTGTCATCGGGATAATTGCCCATGCATGGGATAGTACATCTCTATCCATTTTGTATGGCATTCTTGGATTATTCTTTCTTTTTTCGCTTAATTTTTTTAGAGATCCCCGGCGCGTCATCCCCATGGATGAAAAACTAATCATTTCTCCCGCTGATGGGAAAGTGGTTAAGGTCGAAGACACCCATGATCCAGATGTGGATGGTTCTGCAAAATTGGTATCCATTTTCCTGAATGTGTTTAATGTACATGCGAATCGTGTCCCCATTGAGGGAACTGTGGAATCAGTGGAGCGAAAATCCGGAAAATTCTTAGCTGCATTTGATCATAAAGCATCGGATGAAAATGAGCAGATTGTTACGGTTTTATCTCATGATTCTGGGAAATATAAAATTAAGCAAATAGCTGGTTTGATTGCCCGAAGAATATTATGTTATGCCGAAGTCGGCGCCAAAATGCATAAGGGGGGTCGGCTTGGGTTTATCCGCTTTGGCAGTCGAACCGATTTAACCATGCCAGCTCATGTGACAGTTGCGGTCAAAGTAGGAGACAAAGTTGTTGGCGGAGAAACTATAATTGGCAGAATAAAATGAGAAGAAAAAGAATGAAAAAAACCAGACGATTGCATCGTTCATTTATCCCAAATGTGGCAACCGTATTCAATATGTTTTTGGGGTTTTTGGCCATTACATTGATATTGAATGGTGAACCGATCAAAGCTGGTTGGGTCATGATGGTGGGGGTATTATTTGATGTTATCGATGGTAAATTGGCACGTTTATTGGGCTTAACCTCTCGATTTGGTACAGAGTTTGATTCCCTGGCAGATACGATTTCATTTTGTGCCGTTCCGTCGATATTGATATATAGTATATATGTAGAGGGATTACCCAATTTATTGGGTGCCGTCATTAGTTTTATGCCTTTACTCTTTGGCACCATTCGCTTGGCCAAATTCAACATTGATACGGGGGATAGTCCCAAACCATATTTTATGGGATTAACGACACCATTGGCTGCGATTACGATCATTAGCTTTATGCTCTATAACTACCAAATGTATGGCGATATGGGTGACCCGCGGTTGGCATTGGTTTTGGTGGCTATTTTGAGTTTTTTAATGGTGAGCCCTGTTCGATTTTCAAAGTTTCCGCTTTTGAGCTTCAAAAAGGGAAGATCCAATAATATGCAGTTGGCTGGATTAATTATTATTCTGCTCAGTATTATTTTCTTCAGAGGGTTGGTCTTATTTCCCTTAATGGCCGTTTATATTTTTTGGTCGATTACGCAATGGATGTTGGATCACGATCGTTTTGAGGAAACGGCAGAACCCAAACCCGACCAAAAGGATTATAATGAGTAAACGTGATATCAGTGTTATTTTAATAGTTATATTTTTTGGCACCTTATTGGGAACCTTGCTGGGAGAATTCTTAGCGTGGGTGTTGCCCGATAGTGTTGTGCGGGAGTTTTTTCTAAAAAGTGTGGAATTCAACCTGGCAGGGTTAGTCGGTAATGAAACCGGGGTGTTGGTTATAGACCTTATCATGTTTACCCTCAAATTTGGGTTAACGTTGACGTTTAATTTTACCAGTATTATTGGTTTTGTGGTTGCATATTATTTTCTAAGGTATTTCCGCTAAGCATTCTAAATTTGGATCAATTAATTCGACACTTATTGCGGAGGAAACATTATGTTAAATACTGAAATTGTTATGGCCGGTATGCCGGGTGGATGGGAAATGGTTGTCATCGCCTTGGTGATTCTATTGCTATTTGGTGCAAAAAAGCTCCCGGAACTTGCCAAAGGGTTAGGGCAGGGTATCCGAGAATTTAAGGGTGCTGTTGACGGGGTAAAGGATGAGATGAAAGATGCTCAGGATACAATAGAATCCGAAAACGAACCATCGGATAAAGACCCCAGTTAATCTTCACACGCGACCATTCATTATATAAAGGGATCTACATGGTCCCTTTTTCGTGTCAATTAATAAAGAAAATTGAAACAAAATTTATTATACATCGTAGGTGAAGGCATAAAGGAGCCAGCGCAAAAAAACCAATGATTACTTTCGAAAATCCATGGATATTGTTTGGATTAATATCGATCCCCATTTTAATCTTATGGCAGCGAAGCGTACAGCAGAGATCTGAGGGGTCTTTTCGAATATCTGCAGCGGCACTTATCTCTCATGATATGAAGCGTCGCGGGCGCTTTAAAATGAGATTGTTACATATGCTTCAGTATACAACTGTGGCATTGATAATCATGGGATTGTCTCGGCCGAGATTACGAGATTCACTTCAGGAGACAAAAGTGGATGTAGTTGATATTGTGTTAGTTATGGATATTAGTTCATCTATGTTGGCAACTGATTTTCAGCCAAATCGATTGGAAGCCGTCAAGAAAACTGCAAAAGATTTTATTCATGCCCGTTCGGGAGATCGGATGGGGGTATTGGTGTTTGCCGGCGAATCATTTATTCAATGTCCGTTGACGGTGGATCAAGATGTGGTACTATCATTGATGGATGAAATTAAGGTGGCGGAACAATCTTACGATGGTACCGCCATTGGTATGGCCATAGCCAATGCCACCAATCGACTCCGCCATAGTGATGCGAAAAGTAAGGTCATGATTTTATTGTCAGACGGAAGTAATAATGCGGGAGAACTGGATCCCCTAACATCGGCAGATTTGGCTGCAAACTTTGATATTAAAATTTATACCATTGGGGCGGGGACAAACCAGGATGTGTCGTTTATTCCGGGTCGGGGTTATATCCGGAATGAAATTGATGAAGCAACACTTAAATCCATCGCCGAACGCACAAATGGCCAATATTTCCGCGCCACCAATGCCAGCGGATTGGCACAGGTCTACCAGACTATCGATGAATTGGAACGCACCGAAATTGAAATAAAAGAATATACTCGGTACAAAGAATTATTTGGTTGGTTTTTGATTCCCGCTTTACTTGTGGGCTTGGGTGGCCAAACATTGGATCGAACATTTTACCGACGGCGCTTATGATTGAATTTAGATTTCCCTTCATTCTTTATCTCTATATCCCATTAATACTGTTATGGGTGGGATGGACAATACAAGGTCGAAAACGGGCCGTGCTCCCTGAGACGAATGTGCGATTGCGCGCCCGCCTGATGCAACAGTTTGACTTACATCGGGTTGCCTGGAAAAACCGTTTAATGATGTTGGCCATGGTTATGTTGGTCTTCGCGGCTTCTGGACCACAGATCGGTATTCGATTGGCACCGGTGGACCGGAAGGGTGTAGATTTGGTTTTTGCCATTGATGTATCCACCAGTATGAATGCAGAAGATGTGAAGCCCAGTCGATTGGAAAAATCTAAATTTGAAATTTCCCAGATGATTCGTCAATTAAAGGGAGATCGTGTGGCTTTAATTGTATTTGCAGGCTCCAGCCATATGTATCTACCCCTGACAACAGATTACGAGGCAGCCCGGCTATTCTTAGACCAAATTGATACGGATATGATTCCCACACAGGGCACCGCACTCAGTTCCGCACTCCAAACGGGCTTATCGGCTTTTACGGAAGATGATTCCAAATATAAAGTGTTGGTTATGGTGAGTGATGGAGAGGACCATGAAGGGCAGGCCATTGACCTTGCTCGAAAAGCAGCGGATAGAGGTATGATGATCCATACTGTCGGTGTGGGCACAGGCTCAGGGTCTTTGATCCCCATAAACGGAAAAAAGGGAATACGCAGTTACAAACGGGATGGGAGTGGCAAACTCATTACATCTATATTAAACGAGGGTATCCTCAGAGATATTGCCGATGCGGGTGGGGGCACCTATGTTCGATTTGATAATAAACCGGCAAACTTTCGGGCCATTATGACGGCCATCGATTCTATGGAAAAGCGGACGCTAAAATCCCATATGTATTCAGAATATGAAGACCGGTTTCAATCCTTTGCAATCTTAAGCTTGGGGTTGATGATCGTGGGAATGCTAATGCCCACCCGAAATAAAGCACAAGAAGAATGGCAGGGACGGTTTGTTCAATAAAATTATTATCGGATTGGGGTTTCTTGTGGGTCTCGTGGCCCAGGATAAAGGTATGAACCATTATCAGAGTCAGGAATACGATGCAGCGCGAGAATATTATGAATCTGTTTTAAATAAGAACGACCAAAATACCCAAGCCCAATTCGGACGGGGTTCATCGGCTTTTCAGCAGGGAGATATGGCCATAGCCAAGCATGCATTTGAACAAGCATTAAAATCCAAAGATACTGCGTTACAGTCCAAAGCCATGTATAATTTGGGAAACACCTTTTATAAGAATGAGCAAACAGAAGAAGCATTGGCTTTTTATCGGAAAGCATTGGAATTAAATCCAAATGATAAAGATGCAAAATACAATTATGAATTTTTAAAATACCAAGCCAAACCGCCTGAAGATCAAGAACAAAAACAGGACGACACGAAAGAAAATCAGGACGAGAATCAAGATCAGGAACAAGAAGATAAGGAAGATCAAAAAGAATCGCAGGACAAAGACGAAGACAAAGATCAGCAAGATTCAAAAGATCAAGAAGAAGAGGATAAAGAAAAAGAAGATCAGCCACCGAAGGATCAAGAACAAAAACAAGACGAAGAACAGCAGGATCAGCAATCGCAGAAACCTCAACCCTCTGATGAACAAAAGTCTCAAGACATGAAGCAGGCAGAGAGTATTTTAGATGCATTAAAGCAAGATGAAAAAATCATGCAAAAGCAACAAATTGCTCGGTCTAAATCCCGTAAATTGGCGAAGGATTGGTAGATAGAATTTTGAATCAAATAAAGCGATATCATTTTTTAATGGCTCTCTTATGGGTGGGTGTTTTATGGAGCCAAGTGTCGATCACCGCTTCTGTGGATGTGAATCGCATTGCCAAGAATGAAACATTGGGCTATAAAATTGTGGCTATCAATGCGGATGCCATACCCAATGTGAATATTTCACCCATTTTAAAACATTTTAGGATCGTGAGCGGTCCGGCCCAACAAACCAATATTCAATGGGTGAATGGGGCCATGACCAGTTCTCGGAGTTTAAGTTGGACTTTATTACCCAAATCGGATGGAAAGCTCAATATTCCATCTCTAGCTGTTACCATTGGAAAACAGATATATAAAACAAATTCCATTGGGATTCAGGTACAAAAAGAGGCCGGGCGTTCTCAAATGGCCAATTTATTTATTGAAGCCAAACCAGATAAAGAACAGGCGTATCCCGGTGAGCAAGTAACGGTCACCTATCGATTGTTTACTCGGGTCAATTTATCTATCGAAAATATCGAATATCCCAAAAGTGTGGGATTTTGGAATGAAGATCTTCGTGTGTCCCAAACCGTTCGTTTTCGAGATACACAAATTCAGGGCATAGGCTATAAGGTGGCCACCCTGTACAAAGCGGCTATGTTCCCCACGCAAACAGGTCGATTATCTATCACGCCCATCACGGTAACGTGTAATGTAGAAATACCCCGAAAGAAGCGTGCCAGTGGCGTATTTGATGATCCATTTTTTAATTCCATGTTTCGGGAGACCCAGCAGCAATTTATCATTTCTGATTCTCTTATCATCGATGTATCTCCATATCCCAAGCAACCACCGGCAGATTTTACTGGTGCCGTGGGTCAGTTCGATATTGAATCTTGGGTTGATACGTCCAATGTTAAAGTGAATGAAGCCATTACGTATAAAGTACGGGTGAAGGGAACGGGCAACCCAAACCAATTTAACCTCAGTGAAATATCCTTTCCCCAGAATATGGAAGTTTTTCCACCCACATCCTCTTTTAAACGGGATGAATTCAGGGATGATTTAACGGGTGAACAACAGATGGATTATATATTAATTCCCAGGTCAGCAGGTAAATTTCGGTTAAATCCTGTGACATTGACTTATTTCAATCCGAAGATTAAAGATTTTGTCACTACCCGATCTCTATCTGTTCCAATCACTATTTCACCCGGGGACAAAAGTATCATTGCATCGACACAATTTAGTCGGGAAGATGTGACTATGATTGGAGATGATATTCGTTATATCCGGAAACAATCACCCCAGTGGCACCAAAAAGGGGAACAATCCATACCCATTTGGGTTTGGTCCACCTATTTAATCGCTGCAGCATTATTTGTTTTTCCTGGCATTTTTACTAAAATGAGTGATAATCGTTTATCTACAGCGGATGTGCGCAAATCGAAAGGTGCATTAAAAGTGGCTCTCAAGGATTTATCAAATCCTCAAGAGGATATATTTGCCCATACGGCCATGATTATCTACCGATATTTTCAGTCCAAACTATTTTTATCTTCAGAACATCTGGATCCCCTGTCTATCGAAACATCCATTCAGGGTTTGGTTTCTCCTGAATTGGTCGCCGAAGTTGTTGCCGTCACCCAATTATGTGATGCAGGGCGATTCGGTCCCCATGCCGCACAGTCCCAAGATACACTCCAATCCCAAGTGGGTGATTTATTGAAAAATATTGATAAGGCATTGGCATGAGAAAACTCATGATTTACCTAACCTTGTTTATCCCCTTATTTGCCCAAGCGCCGGATTCTTTATTCAATCGGGCCAATCGGTATTTTGAAACAGAACAATTTGCAGCGGCCGCACGGGCATATGAAAAATTATCAGCCCAGGTGGAACATGAAGATTTATACTTAAATATGGGTAATGCGTATTTCCGAATGGGCAATATTGGTCAAGCCATTTGGGCCTATGAAAAAGGCCATATTCTGTCGCCAAGAGACCCGGATCTCAATTATAATTTATTTTTTGTTCGGGCCAAGGTTCGGGATCGTATACAACCACCAGATGATGTCTTTTTCGTTGCTTTTTATCGCGCCATTCTGGAAAAATTAACCATGTTAGATATGATCACCATCAGCGGGTTTTTGTTTATGGGGCTTGGGGGCATATATGTATTAAGGTATCGTGGCATCATGTTTGGGAAAATGCAGGGTATCGTGAATGGTATTTTAATGACGGCCGTCATTGCCACGGGATGGGTCATGTTGGATAAATATTGGGCCGTGTCTGACGAACAGGCAGCCATTGTGATTTCATCGGCAGTGGATGTGCGATCCGCCCCAATTGCCCGGGGAGAAAATGTGGTATTTCGGATTCATGAAGGGACGAAAGTGGATATCACCACCACCCAACCGGGATGGTTAGAAGTGATTTTGCTTGATGGTAAAAAAGGATGGATTCCCACAGGAGATGTTCGCGCCTTATGAAAATGATATTCATTATTTCGACCATGAGTCTTGGGTTGGCCCAAGAAGTGAAAATAGATTTTGATCCGGATAAACTGAATGACCCGGAACCGAAATGGCCCCAGGTGATATCTCCTTTAATTCCCAGAGAAGATTTAAAAAATAGTAATAATAAACCCGACTCTACCCAGGTTATTGTGGAAGGGTTTCGTGTGCAGGTTTTGGCCACGAGTACCCGAGAGAATGCGGAACAATTGAGGCGGACATTGGTCACGTTATATACCGAAGACATTTATATTATTTTTGAAGCACCCAATTATAAAGTACGCATGGGTAATTTTATAGACCGCCGCAATGCAGAAACCCTGCGCCAAATATTGGTTAAATCCGGATATCCCTCCGCATGGATTATCCGAACCCGCATTGAGCCCAAAATAAAATAAAGTGGGTTGAGCATGTTCGGCGAATATCCTTGTTCGTCGATTTTTTAATATCAATTGGATCAATAGTAGCATTCCCGATTTTATATTACCCATTGAAAAGGGGGTTGTAAAACAGTTGCTAAAGATCGATGGCGTCAATCGAAAGAGAATAAAATGTAAAATTTCTTCTTTATCCTTTAAGCCAAGACCGCATGGTGTGAAAAAGCTTTTTGGACGAGATGTTATCTATAGAATTCGTCAGGGGTACTATGGAATTATCTATTTTATTCACGATAAGAATAAAGTTGTAGATATATTGAAAGTAGATGACCGAAAGGATATATAAGTAAGCTATTTAAGAAATAATTTAGCCGTAATTCATCGTTTTTAAGATCGGTTCATTATTTCTTTGCATTATAAAGGTATCTATCATAAAATTCTCTCTATTATGGGGGGGGGAATTAAGATTTTATTAAGGTTGACCAATTTGCGTATTAAGATAAAATTAAGATTAGCATGCCTGGCGGGAGTTTTTTTATTTACCGGTTTATTGGGTCAGGATTATAGTGCCGGGCTCCGTTTTTATAATAAATATGATTATAATGAAAATGGGGACTTCTCATCTTTAAAGATCTCCACTGATGATCCCATTCATGTTGAGGATGAATTTACACTTTCATTTGATTTTACGATCCGGAATCCGGAACCATTTGGACTCTTTTTCCAGCTCGATGCGGACTCTTTACCTCAAAGTGTATTATCCAATGTTAATTTTAAGAATCGGGACACCACCTATTTAGAATTTAGTGTCGATAAATTGGATATTATGATGTCAATCCCTATTCCAAAAACATCATTAGGTGCCCTCAATTGGCATAATATATCCATTACATATAATATGTTACATGATGAAATCAGAATGATATTAAATAACACGGTTGTCCGAACTATCAAATTCCCTATGTTAAACGATCAAGATATTCGCCTTCGTTTTGGTTTTTCGGAAGTTCAATCGGACGTCCCCAGTATGACACTTAAAAACATTAAAATAAATGATAAACTCGGTCCACGTCATCAATGGAACTTGGATGAGTATTCCGGCGATTATGCTTATGATCACATTGGGGGTCGGCGAGCTGAAGTGATCAATACCCAATGGGAATATGAGTCCCACACAAAATGGCAAAATGCAGACTCACTTATTTACGTTGGGGATGAAACTATTGCGTTTCATCCAGACAACTGTATGATTCCGATTATAACCGATCAATTAAAAATTTATACTATTAATACACACGGATTTACCCAAGACTACCCATATATTGATATCACTCATAGAGAAGGATATAATATATTTATCAATCCGAAACAAGAGATGCTGTATGGTTTCTATGGGGATGGCACTAAATATTATTCAATTAACCTAAAAAATAACCAAGAAACTAATTATTCTATAGTCAGCAAACCGGACCAATACTATTCAGCGGGATATTATTATGATGTGGATACAAATGACTTATTCATGATCGGCGGGTACGGCTTGTATAGAACGAAGAACCACATCCAGCAATTTGATTTTACCCAATCGAAATGGGATACACTGGCCGTATGGGGCGACCAATTTCATCCCAGAGATCAGGTGAGAGTATCGAATGGACCGGATCCGGATTGTATTTATATTTTTGGTGGTCAGGGGAATGAAAGCGGTATGCAGGAACGGGGTTGGCAAAGATTTTATGATTTATGGAAATTTAATCGCCAAACGTATGAATTAAATAAGGTACATACCTTTGACATATTAAAAGACCATAAAAGTGTATCTCTTGGATATTCAGAAAAAATTAATTATTTTATTATGTCTGTGAAAATGTCGAAGGTTTCTCCTATTGAAATTTTTATAATTGATCCGGAAACTTTTAATATTGATTTTCGGTCAACCATAGCCAATAGTCAGTTGGATATGCCTGATGAAATACTTAAGCCCCATATTAGGGAAAAAACAGGAAAGTTAACGGTGCCTGTACGTCGTGGGTTCAAAGGACTAACCACATCTCTTTCTCAAATCTATACGATTAATTATCCACCTATGGATCCACCACTCGTTTCGTTTATCGATACGTGGGGCCGATATGGATTTGGGATTGCAGCATTATTTATCTCTCTAGGTCTTATTTGGGTTCGATGGAAAAAGAATGGGGTACACGAAAATGAATATAGGTGGGTTGCTCCGGTTTCAATTCCGGATGAGAATCTGTACTTAACAAATAATATTGCCATCCAATGTTTTGGGATTTTCAAGCTCTTTAAATATGGTAAAGAATTGGCGCCGAATGAATGGGTGTCAAAAAAAATCAGGCTATTGTTTATTTTTATCACGGTAAATGGAGAAGATGGTGTTTCACCCCAACGACTCACATCAAAATTTTGGCCAGATTCACTTCCCAAAAGTGCAGCAAACAGTCGTTATGTGGCCTTTTCCCAAATCCGACGCATGTTAAATCCATTTGAGGGAATATTAAAAAGCACCAGCCGTAGCATTCATTTAGATTACGGTGAAGATTGTTTTTCTGATCTCAACTTTTTTATGTCTGTCGTCAAAGGGAACAGCCATAGTGAAATTGCTCAATTGGAAAAAGCGCTTCAACTATATGGCAGTGGTGATTTTTGCCACGATATCAATGAATCTTGGATGGACGATATTCGAGTAGATATCCAAGCTAAAGCAAAAGAAATTGCGGAACGTTTAAGCCAATCCTACCAAAATTCTGGGCAATGGCATCCATTAGGTGAATTAGGAAAACAAGTCCTTAAATGGGATAATCTTGATGGAGAGGGCCTTGAATGGGCCATGAGGGGCCACTTTAATAGGAATCGCGAGGCTAAGGCTAAGGCTATTTTTGAAAATTATTCCACTCATTATAATGAAGTGCTCAATCAACCGTATGAGATGCGTTTTTCGGATATTATTGATAAATACGCAAAAAAAGTGTAAAAAAGGCAAAAAATAAGATATAATTAAGGGTTTTCTGGGCAAAAAAATACAGACCCATTTCTTAATTTCAGGCAAGCATAAAGCTGATTAATAATTAATTGGGCACATTCATAATAATACTAATGGG
The DNA here is from genome assembly GCA_018674655.1 of Fidelibacterota bacterium. GTDB lineage: Bacteria > Fidelibacterota > Marinisomatia > Marinisomatales > TCS55 > TCS55. Next base: position 23,598 of record JABGZQ010000038.1, read on the forward strand.
GTGTGTAACTGGTTAAGTTGGATTCGATTATCTCTCCAAACTCCAATGTGAATCCGATCACTTAATTGCTACGTATATGGCTTGTACCGAATTATTAATATATAATTAAAAAGGGCTTCGATTGGTTTCCGGAGCCCTTTTTTAATAGATTCTGTGATTAATAGGAAATGACGCCACTAGTCATCCAGGCTTAAAAATAATATTTTCGATTATCTACAATGTCGGCGTCGTTTTTCATGTCGGCCATCCAACTTTGATATACGCGATTTTGCTTTTGTCGAACCAAATCGAGCCGCACCAAATCTTTTTGGGCAAGCCAGGATGTGGAGTCAAAAGGACTGATTTCCATTACTTGAATGATGCTATAGCCGCGATAGGTTTTAACCGGTCCGATTAAATCACCATTTCTGGCGTTAAGCAATGCACCCGTAATCTGATCTGAACGACCTAAAGAAACAAAGGAACCTGATAGTTTTTTTGTGTCAGAAGGAATCAGTTCGATACTTTTATTATCTTTTGCGATGGCATCGAATAAGGCACCGCTATCTACACTATTTTTTAATTCAATAGCTAAACTTTTTGCTGCATCGTTTTCTCGGTCCCTGGATAAAGTCGCCCGGACCTGAATCTTTGCATCTTCAAAAGGTTTTACACCTTCGAGTGTGATTGAATCCAATGAAAAGACCGCATAGTATTCATTACTTTCTAAGGGGTCCGAGGTGGCGCCCATTTCAGCATTAAATGCCCAGCGAACCGCAGAGCGGAAGGGACCCAGTGTGCCCAAAAATATATCTTTTTCACCAATGGTATTTGCATTGAGTGATTGGACAAGGTGTGAATCTTGTGCTGCAGAAAATCCATAATCTTGTGCATCATAGCTAAACAGGGTGGCTTTCCGACGGTAGTCTGACCGGGTATTTTGACCCATTTCAATTTTCAATAATATATGTCTGGCTTTTACTTCTTTATCATCACCTTTTTTACGCATATCCTCTACTTTGATTATGTGATAACCAAACTGACTCAAGACAGGCCCCACCACATCGCCTTTCTTGGCACCAAAGGCCGCTGTTTCAAATGTCCCAACCATTTGGTTCTTACCAAACCAGCCCAAATCACCACCACGGCCAGAGTCGGGCGATATTTGATTTCCCGGATCTTGGGTATGGATATTGGCCAAAGAGATAAAATCTTGTCCACTATTCGCTTGTGCAATAATCGATGTTGCCTCTTCTATCACGCGGAGTGTGTCTTCTGCATTGGGTGCTTTTGCCCAACTCACATAAGATACATGCCGTTTTTCATCTTGTTGAAAATCGTCCAAACGGGATTGGTAATTTTGTTTCATTTCTGCTTCAGTGGGTGGAGAGACTATATCCTTCACTGATTCCGATGTAACATGTAAGGCCGAAATGGTAAAATCTGTATTTCGCTTGATAAACTCATCTTTCACATCTTCTTGAGATACGATGGCCGACATATTGATATATTGCTGAAGTTTAAACCGGGGAATAAAAAATTCACGCATCCAGGATTCGATGGGTGCCCAGTCCATCATGCCCGGTGTATTCAAGGCTTGATGGTATGTCTCTTTATCAAATTGGTTATTGGCATAAAATAACCTTTGGATATCAATGGGAGGGTTATTCTCTAAATGATCAATAATTTCATCATCTGTAACGCGAATATCCAGATCATCAATTGCTTGCGCGGTTAATCGTTCTTCAATAAACGCATTCCAAACTTCTTCTCGAATGGCTTCCATTTGTTGGTCTGAAATTTCACCACTAGAATTACGAACCGCTTCTACTCGCGCATTCACTGCTTGGTTAAATTGATCAGGGGTGATCAGTTCGCCATTCACAGCGCCGATGGCATCTGAAGGGCTTATCCGTCCCAATAGCTGGTCAATAATATTGGCACCGCCCACTAGGCCGCCCACTGTCATGCTCAAAACAAATAATGCTAATAGTGCCCATAATACGACATGCATTCTGTCGCGAAGGGTTGTCATCATTCCCATAAATTAATATCCTTAAGTATAAATGGTTATCATCCTTCAAATGAAGGGGTGCGAATTTATGTGTCTCACCCGCCCAAACGCAACGTGGAATGGTACCTTTCCTATATTAACCAAAATGTATAGATTTCGCCCTCAGTATTGACAACCCCATTGCCGAATCTACATCCCATACCCGAAGAACACCCCTTAATCCAATCCGGATCGATGTCGGATTTGTATCAAAAAGTTGTGGAATGCAATGCATGCCAAAGGATTGTTGATTTCCGATCAAAAGTGGCGAAAGAAAAAAGAAAACAGTTTATGGATTGGACCTATTGGGGAAAACCCATACCGGGTTATGGTGATCCAAATGGAGAGATTCTTATCGTGGGTTTGGCCCCGGCCGCCCATGGTGGCAATCGAACCGCCCGTGTTTTTACTGGAGATAAATCTGCGGATTTCTTGGTAAATTGTCTCCACGCAGAAGGGTTATCCAATCAACCAAATTCCGATGCATTGGATGATGGATTGGTTTTAAAAAATACATTTATGACTCCAGTACTGAAATGTGTGCCGCCCCAAGATAAACCGACTGCAGAAGAATTGCGAAATTGTGCACCGTTTTTTAGCAAAGAAATGGCATTGTTAAAAAATGTAAAGGTGATCTTAGCCTTGGGAAAAATTGGGTTTGATGGTTGTCTGAAATATTTTCGACAGGATTATGACCTTAAAATAAAAGATTATTCGTTTGGACATGATCGCCAATATGAATTACCCAATGGTATGATTTTATGGGGGTGTTACCATCCCAGTCCTCGAAACGTAAATACAGGACGAATGAATTACGAAATGATGATAGCAACATTAAGAAAAATAAAAAGGGTTCTAAAATGACGGCTCGTATACTAACAACAGTTTTACTAAGTACCTGTCTTTTCGCTGGGGGAAAACGGTTGTCTTTTGATCAGGCTCAAGGAGAATCACCATTTAATTATGCATCATTGAATATTATTAATTGGCTACCAAATGAAAATTCATATATTACCAAAAAAGGGAATTCATTATTAAAAGTTGATATAATGAAATCAGACACGACTGTCCTGTTAACGGAAGCAGATTTTAAAATTAAAGATAATAATTTGTTGATATCAAAAGGTAAGGTGGAACAAGCACCTTGGCGAAGTGCTTTTACTCCGAAAACATTTTGGTTTAATAACGCCGGAAATAAAATATTATTTATTGTAGATAGAAAAAAAATATGGCGTAGATCTTTTTTTGCATCTTTTTATGTCATTGATTTGCGTACAAAAAATATTCAGCCAGTCTCAAAAAATAATAAAAGATTGAGAAATGCTAAATTCTCACCAGATGGTAATAAAATCGCTTACATTAGGGAAGACAATAATATTTATGTGTACGATTTAAACCGGAACAAAGAAAAACAGCTTACATCCAATGGTTCGGATGTGATTTCAAATGGCCATTTTGGATGGGTATATGAAGAAGAGTTTGGTTCATTTGATGCTTATCGATGGTCGCCGGATAGCCGGTATATTGCCTATTGGGAAGAAGATCAATCTCAAGTACCCATATTCACGATGTTTGATGAAATAGAATTGTATCCAACTACGGAAAAAATACGGTATCCCAAAGCAGGGCAACCAAATCCTTCCATGAAAATATTCGTAGTGGATGTTAAAAAGGGTCGGCGAAAATCAATGAATATTGGCGATATAAAAGACACTTACTATCCGTGGATGGAATGGTCGGCGGAGAAAAAGTTAACAGTTATGCGGATGAATCGACTTCAAAAACACTGGGAATTTTTAACGGTAGCCACAAAAAGCGGAAAATCTATTAGCGGTCTGAGTGAATCGGATGAAGTTGGTTGGGTTGGACTTCACCGAAATTATAAATTCTTAAAAAATGGTAATATTCTGTGGATGTCTGAACGTTCTGGATGGCACCATTTATACATTCATACTGCCGCCGGTGATTTGGTGCAGCAAATCACCGATGGTGAATGGGAAGTAAAAAGGATTATACACTTAGATGAGGAAAATGAAATTGTTTATTTTACCGCCAATAAAGCATCAGTATTTGAAACGCGGTTTTATTCCGTCAATTTTGATGGCACCAATCTTAAACTGTTAACCAAAGAAAAAGGCTCACATTCCATAAAAGTTTTGCCAAAAGGCAATGCCTTTATTGACACCTATTCTAGTATACAAACGCCAACGAAACATATTCTGAAAAACATGGATGGAAACGTACTAAGGGTTCTGGATGAAACGGACAAATCACAGTTTGAGGTTTATGATTGGTCCTATCCTGAAATTATCCACTTCAAAACGGCAGATGGTTCCACCACATTGGATGGTATTTTGACCTATCCACCGGACTATGTAAAAGGAAAACGTTACCCGGTTATTGTCTATGGATATGGTATGCCCGGCACCCAGATCGTTAATAACCGATGGAGCGGTTTGTGGAACCAATATTTGGTTCAGCAGGGATTTATTATTTTCTCTATGGATGCCCGGGGAATGAGCGGCAGGGGAGAAGCATTTAAAAATTTAAGTTATGGAGATATGGCTCAATACCTAGCTAAGGATACGGCTACTGGGGTACGATATTTAGTGGAGCAGGGGATTGCGGATCCCGATCGTATTGGTGCATGGGGTTGGTCTGGCGGTGGATATTTTACAGGACTCATGCTGACAAAAAATGCTGATTTATTTGATGTGGGCGTATCGGTGGCACCGGTCATGGATTTTCGATTGTATGATTCCATTTATACAGAACGCTCCATGGGGTTGCCACAGGATAATGGTGCTGGGTATGACTCTACATCGGTTTTGTCCTACGTAGATCGATTTAATGGGAAATTACTGGTTATCCATGGGACAGGTGATGATAATGTACATTCACAAAATACGACCTGGCTGGTGGAAGAATTTGTGAAGCATGATAAACAATTAGATATTTTCTATTATCCAAATCGTCCCCATGGGATGTCCGGCGGTAATGCGCGAAAAAATCTTTATAAAAAAATGATTACTTATTTTAATGATCATCTTTTGGGTAAGCCATTGGTGGAACGGAAGAATTAATTGTGTAATGTTAAATTATAACTATAATTTCGCCCCTGTTTCTGGGGCCGTAGCTCAGTTGGGAGAGCGCTTGACTGGCAGTCAAGAGGTCGTCGGTTCGATCCCGTCCGGCTCCACAATTTATTGTTTATCCACTCTTTTGCTTTCTGTCATAAGTTTGCACATAAATAGTGAAATAAGTAATAAATTCGCGTGATAGGATTTGCTCGAGATGACTGCATTTTGTTAATTATATGATATGATGAAGTTCATTTTATCGCAGCCTACAATTGATAAGAATAACTAAAAGGAAAAAGATAATATGAATATCTATGTCGGAAACCTAAGCTATGACCTTTCTGAAGACGACCTAAAAGGTGCGTTTGAAGAATTTGGTGAAGTTACTTCTGCTAAAATCATTTCTGATCGTTATAATGGTCGGTCAAAAGGATTTGGCTTTGTTGAAATGTCCTCTGACGATGACGCAAAAGCCGCTATTGAAGCATTATCTGGAAAAGAATTGGCTGGACGCGCACTCGTTGTGAATGAAGCCCGTCCCAGAAAATAATATAGACCATAAAATACATTAAATTAAAGGCCATCCATTCATTGATTGGATGGCCTTTTCCATTTGAAACTTGCAAAGAGATTAACGTAATCTTTAATCGCTTATATATGGATATAACCCCGGTAGGGTAAAAGGAGACTTATGACTGAAAAAAAATCAACAAATAGTGCACCGGACGTTCACAGTAATATTGCACCTATATTCCAAATTCTTCAAAGCGAACAAAATATTTTACAAAGGACCGATCAAAAAGCATTTACGCTCATGTCTATTTTGGGTGTATTTATGGTCTTCTTTATTGTCCATTTTCTAAAAATTAATATTAACTGGTTTAATGTGGCCATGGTGATCATCTATTTTATTGCAGCCTTATTTGCGATCGGGAATTTAATGTTGGTGATTGTACCTCGAATGCGGAATGACCAAGCGCAAGAGGAGCTTCCGGATATAAACGCGACTTTTTTTGGTGGTATCATTCAATTCAAAAATCCAGTTGAGTACGCCAATTATTTATACGAAGTCACAGAAAATAGTGAAGAAACCTATATGATGTTTTCATCCCAATTATATGCATTGGGTCATATTAATGCATACAAGAACAAACACCTTCGCAGGGCGATTATATTCTTTGGAACGGCAATTTTAAGTGAATTATTTATCATTATGTCAATGGCTTGGGCCAGAGCATTTCAATTTTTATTTAATACATGAGAATATTCTTAATTGTTTTTGCACTGTTATTTAGTGCATGTGTACCATCTTCAAGCCCAGGTCCACAGGGTCCACCTGGGGAAAAAGGATCTGTTGGAGAAGCAGGCCCTCGAGGTGAAAAAGGTGAACCAGGTGAAAAGGGATTGCCAGGCAGCCCTGGAAAAGATGGTAATTCTGTTTCTCTGGAATTAGTTCAGCAACTTGAAAATACCTTAGCAGATATCAAGTCCGGGAGTAAAGCCCTGATGATAGATGCGATGAAATCCATGCCGGAACAGGTGGTGAGTACGATCCATTATCGATTTGGTATTTCTGAAATGGGATTCGCTTTGTTGACATCTTACGGACGCGTTTTTATTATGAAAAATAAAAACCCAGTCGCTGCTGGTGATGGATATGAATATTTGAGTCGCGTCACCACAGACGATCACCAATTTATTTCATTATCTATTTTACCTGGTAGTGATGGGTCCAAACAAATCTTCCTCGCTATGGCTAAAAATGGTCATGCATTTGTTTCTGAAGACTTAAAAACTTGGTCTCAGAAAAAATCATTGATCTTGAATTAGTTGTTCATCAGTCGATGAAATAGACATGGATCACCGCCGTACAAATATAATCTACTCAACCCACCCTGAAACCATCGTTGAAGATGTTAAACCACAAGAAGAATTATGTAAATCAGAGCAAGATCTTCGCGTGCATTTGGATCGCAGAGGCGGCGGTAAAATAGTCACCCTCATTCGAGGATTTGTTGGAACCAAAAATGACTGTAACGCATTAGGAAAAGAATTAAGAAAAAAATGTGGCGTTGGCGGTACGGTGAAACATAATGAAATTCTCGTCCAGGGCAATGTCCGCGAATTAGTTTTAAACATTTTAATTAAAAAGGGGTATAGGGCAAAACCTTCTGGTGGCTAGACTGTTGGGAATCGCACTATAAAAGGAATAAATTCATATATGAAATATTACAAATCAATCACTTGGGTTCTGTTGCTATTGGGAATATGGTCCTGTGCAGAAAAGGAAACCAGCGCAAAAGAAATAACCTTTTTGGTAACAACCAACGTTCGGGGTCAACTTGACCCCTGCGGATGAAAGGCCAATCCACTGGGCGGTCTGCCCAGAAGATCTACTTATATTAGTCAGGTAAAAGATAGCGGTGTTGATCCTATTCTTTTAGATGCAGGTGATGCATTGTTTGATAACTACTACCTTGTCATGGGGAAAGAAGCATCATCCAAACTTAAAGCGAAGACGCTTTTAGAATCGTCAGCAACGATGGGTGATTATATATATAACGTAGGCTATTTTGATTTGGCAGCAGGATATGAATTTCTTCAGGAAATGAAAACCACATTTGGCACGAATTTTATATCTTCAAATATCGTAAAAGCTGGCACAGAAGAATTGGCTTTTATTCCACATGAAATAATCGAAAAGAATGGATTAAAAATTGGCGTATTTGGTATTACGACAGCTCTTCCCGCAGCAGAAAAAGCCATTGAAGTAAAGGATTATGTTGAATCGGCTAAAATGAAAATAACAGAATTAAGACCTCAGGTTGATCTCCTGGTCATGTTATTTAATTCCACGAGAGTCCAGGCAGTTAATGCAATGGATGACTTATCGGAAGTAGATTATATTTATCTCAGTCGAGAAACATCGCGCACCCGTCCTGAAAAATCGCAAGATTCGCGGTTGCCGCTTACATATAGTTTTGGCATTCAGGGTAAATATGTGGGCCGATTTGACTTGGATATTTCGGATAACACCCAACCCATCAAAGATGTGACAAGTGCCATGATGACAGTTTCTATTTTTGAAGAAAGATTAAATAACTTGCAAAAACGGGATCCAAATCGACCCTTAGAAGAAATATATAAAAACAATCAAAATGTTTTAAATATGGTAAGCCAATACAAAGATGGAGTAACAAAATCAAAATCAGCTTTGTCTAATGGACTTAATACATCTTTTTACTCATTAATCCCATTGGGACGCGATGTGGCCAGTGAAAAAACCCTATTGGCTGTTGTAGACGAAACGTTAAAAACCTGCGACACTTTAGATAAAAAAGGCCTCCAAAGTTTAAATTAATGGATATCCGCACCCCAATCGGCCAGTCAGTATTTATGATTTTATTTTCATGTATTGTAGGTTTTGGGTCTAATCTTTTCAGAAGTAATAGCATACCGTGGATTGCTCCAAAATTAGAAATATCTGATTCAATTTCACTTGAGAATGAAACAAACGAGCCAGTTCTAACAGCCATTTCTCTAACTTTGGCTAAAAAATTATTTGATGATGGTGTTCTCTTTATAGATGCGAGAGACGATGCATACTTTGTTGCGGGTCATGTGAAAAGTGCCCTAAAGAACGCATTTTTAATGGAACTCATTTTTACCATAGAAGCGACTCAGAACAAGCATGCCCCTGTGGTGGTTTATTGTGGCGATCCGGGGTGTGGTGACAGCGAAGATTTGGCTTACGATCTGCAAGACTCTGGATTTACCAAGTTATATGTTTTTAAAGGAGGTTGGCTGGAATGGTCCAAAGCGGGCTATCCGAGTGAGGTAGGGAAATGACTCGGTATTTTAAAGTACAGATTGTCTTCTTTTTTCGCCTAATTATCGGCATTATTTTTATTTATGCCAGTATTGACAAAATATCGCACCCGGCAGAATTCGCCATCGCGATTGGGAATTACCATGCCGTCCCATTTGGATTAGAAAATATGATTGCCATGGTTTTACCATGGTTAGAACTTTTGGTAGGGGTGTGTTTAATTGCAGGTATAATGGTGGATGGTGCGGCGATCATGTGTATTGTGATGAATATAGTATTCATATTCGCCATCTCTCAAGCATTGGCGAGAGGGATTAGCATTGAATGTGGATGTTTTACTGTTTCTGCAGAAACAGGAGAAAATATAGGGTTACAGACAATCCTACGGGATATAGGCTATTTAATCATGTCATTCGTGATATTATATCGGAATGAAAAAAGATTGGAATTCTTTCCAAAACCCGTTTGACGATTTTATAAACTCCATTAAATTTCCGCCGCTCAAATGGTAGATTGAATAGCATTTGATATTGCGAGAGTAGCTCAGCTGGTAGAGCACCACCTTGCCAAGGTGGATGTCGCGAGTTCGAACCTCGTCTCTCGCTCTCTCTAAAGCCCTTGTTTCACGACAGGGGCTTTTTTGTTTATATCATAATAGGTTCAAGCAATGTCATTCGACCATCAAAACGGGATAACCCCCATATACAAGGAGTTTAATTGATAGTGGACTAAAATACTCCACTATTATCTTGATTTTTTATTTATTTTATCATATTTTTTATTGTAGAGTTTATCATTTCACACTTTAATACAACAAAAAATACTCAAATTTCTTTAAACAGGGGATTACAATGACTATAAGCAAAGCCGCAGACTATGCTATCCTTACGGTCGCTTACTTGGCTACAGTTAGCCGTGAGAGTAACAACTTAAGGAGTAAAGTTTACCTGTCTAGTCGATTAAATCTCCCAAAAGAGTTTCTTTCTCTAATTCTCCA
>JABGZQ010000037.1 GCA_018674655.1 Fidelibacterota bacterium
AAATATAATAATTCGTGTTTTGGATGAATATGGGATTACTGCAAGTGTGAAAGATGGGCTAACAGGTGTGTGGGTGGGTGGTGACAAAATAGGTGCTCAAGGTGTTCGTATTTCTCGTTGGGTAACTATGCATGGTTTTGCCTTAAATGTGAATACGGATCTGCATTATTATGATGGTATTATTCCATGTGGTATTTTTGAATATGGTGTGACATCCATGGAAAAGATTCTCGAGAAAAAACAAGATATTTTCGCAGTGAAAAAAATAATAATCAAAGCATTTAATGATGCATTTCAACCGATAGAATCCTTAGAGGCATATTGATGGCAAGACTGCATGGATTTCAGAAGAAAGAATTATTATCTGTTTATCGGAATATGGTATTAACCCGGCGACTGGATGAGAAAATGATGATTTTAATCCGACAAGGAAAATCATTTTTTCATATTGCATGTTCTGGTCATGAGGGAGCACAGTTAGCGGCGGCCTGTAATTTTAAACCAGGAGAAGATTGGTTTTATCCTTATTACCGCGATGCAGCCCTAACCATTGGACTGGGTGTTGATAGCAAGGATCACTTATTGGCATTTCTTGCGAGGAATGATGATCCGATTTCGGGAGGAAGGCAATTGCCACAACATTTTAGCAATGAGTCCTTACGAATTGTCAGCCAATCCAGTCCCACAGGCACCCAATTTTTACATGCGGTCGGCTCAGCATTAACCCGAAAATGGGAAAAGAAGAAAGAAGTGGTCTATGTATCTTCAGGGGAGGGAACAACCAGTCAGGGTGAATTTCACGAAGCGTTGAATTGGGCCAGCCGGCAAAAACTACCTGTTATTTTCCATATCGAAGATAATAGTTATGCGATTAGTGTTCATATTTCTGAACAAACTTCCGGTGGCTCCGTGTATTCCATGGTAGCTGGGTATCAAAATCTGGCTCGGTATAATGTAGATGGGACTGATTTTTTCGAGACAAATTTGGCTTTCCAAAAAGCGGTAGAGAGAGCCAGGAAGGGAATAGGACCTTCCGTAATTGTGTCCAATGTTGTCAGATTATTACCCCATTCATCCTCGGATGATCAACGAAAGTACCGGTTGGAAGAAGACTTGGAAACCGATAAAAAAAGAGATCCTATACTTCGCTTCGAAGAAGCATGTGTTAATGGAAAAATTATTACTGAAAAGGAATTTGATAAAATTCGCAATGAAGTAAATAATCGGGTAGATGAAGAGGCGGAGTGGGCGGAACAGCAAGATCATCCGCCAAAGTCCTCAGCATTAAATTATAACTATTCACCTAACTCGAGTCCAGAAGAGACCGATTTCAATGAGATAAGTGAAAAGGTCGTGATGGTAGATGCGATTAATCATGCCCTATCTGAAGAGATGGATCGGAATAATAAAATGGTGATATTTGGGGAAGATGTGGCCGATCCCAAAGGTGGCGTTTTTACAGCCACTCGGGGATTATCCAATAAATTTGGGAAAAACCGCGTTTTTAATTCACCTCTAGCAGAGGCATCTATTGTGGGTACGGCTATTGGTATGTCTTGTTCCGGTTGGAAGCCTGTAATTGAAATTCAATTTGGCGACTATATATGGACAGCCATGATGCAAATTCGAAATGAATTGGCTTCCATGCGTTACCGTTCCAATAATGTGTGGAGTTGTCCCGTTGTAATGCGCGTGCCTGTGGGTGGTTATATTCACGGTGGACTTTGCCACAGTCAATCCATAGATGGTTATTTTATGCATATGCCGGGAATTCGTATCGCCTATCCTTCGAATGCGGCCGATGCCAAAGGCCTGTTGAAAGCGGCTTGCCGGATGGATGATCCGGTCCTGTTTTTAGAACATAAGGGATTATACAGACAGGGATTTGCAGCGACCCCCGAACCAGATGAAAATTATATCCTCCCCTTCGGTCAGGCACGGGTCGTCCAGGAAGGATCCGTTTTGACTATTTTAACTTGGGGCGCTATGGTACAAAAATCCATTGAAGCAGTAAAAAAGGAAAGAATCGAATTGGGCATAATAGAGATTATTGATCTCCGGACGCTTAATCCATTAGATGTGGATACCATAAGTGCATCCATTAAAAAGACAGGAAAGGTGTTGGTGGTACATGAGGATAATTTAACCAATGGTCCTGGGGCTGAAATCACCGCAATCATTGCTGACCGGCACTTTGAGGATTTGGATGGTCCGATAAAAAGGGTGGGGTCAGCGGACAGCCATGTTCCCTTTAATTGGTTTTTGGAAGAAGAAATCCTTCCCCAAACACAAAACATTCAAACTGCATTAAAAGAATTGCTGGAGTACTAATGATTATAGATGTAATCATGCCCAAAATGGGCGAATCCATAACTGAGGGGACCATTATTGAGTGGCGAAAAAAGATAGGTGATTCTGTTGAAAAAGATGAATTATTCCTTGAGATTGGGACAGATAAGGTTGATTCCGAAATACCATCCTCAGAATCTGGGATTCTTGTAGAAATACTTGCAGTGGCAAACGAGGTGGTGGATGTTGGCAGTGTGATTGCCAGAATTGAAACGGATACCACTATTGCAAAACCGGTGAAAACTGAGCCTAAAAAAGAAATACCAAAATCCACACCAAAAACTACGGAAGCGGCACCGATAAAAGCCCCAAAGCCAGAATCATTACCAACACGGCCAAAGTCAAAAAAATCAGGGCAAAAAAAGTTTTTCACGCCAGTTGTTAATAAGATTGCGACAGAAAATAATATTGGAATCGAAGAACTCCTGACAATAGCTGGCTCCGGTAAGGGGGGTAGAGTTACCAAAGTAGATATGCTCAATTATTTAGAAAATCGTTCCGCATCTTCAATGGGTACATCCACAAGTGAGTCATTAAAAAAAGAACCGATCCTATTTTCCGGGAAAAATGAACAAATTGAAATGGATCATATGCGAAAACTAATCGCGACTCATATGAGAAAAAGTATTGATACAGCGGCCCATGTGTATGTTGTTACTGAGGTTGACATGAGCGCGATTGTGCAATATGTCAATGCCCAAGAAAATGCTTTTTTTCAACGGGAAGGATATGCATTAACTTATACACCATTTATTATTCAGGCATGTGTCACAGCACTAAATAGTTTTCCTGAAATGAATGCATCATTAGAAGAAACGACGATTCTGTATCATAAACATATTAATATTGGTATGGCAGTTGCTGTAGAAAAGGGTTTGATGGTTCCAGTTATTTCAAACTGCGAAGAACTGAATTTCCTTGGGTTATGTAGGAAAGTGAAAGATTTGGCTAACCGGACACGACAAAAGGAGTTGAATCCAGATGAACTTCAAGGATCTACATTCTCAATTTCCAATTTTGGCGTTTTTAACGTAACCTTAGGTACGCCCATTATTAATCAACCCAATGTTGGAATATTGGGTGTAGGTGCCATTAAAAAAAGGCCAGTTGTCATCGAAACAAACGCAGGTGATACCATCGGTATTAAGAGTATGATGAACTTATCCTTGGGATTTGACCATCGCTTAGTTGATGGTGCAGGTGGCAGTCAATTTATCGATTCTGTCCGAAAAAATCTGGAAACAATGAATTTAGAAAGTTTAATCTAATGCCAATTGATCATGTCCTAAAATTATATTCAGAATCGGTCCGCTCTCCTTACCTCCATTATGGATTTTGGGATAACCCGGAGACGGTCGAACCATCCGAGTTCACGTTAAATGAAATGGTAAAAGCCCAAGGTCGATATATAGAACATCTAGCCTCATTCATACCAGATGATGTAAAAACAGTTCTGGATGTGGGTGCTGGCATTGGTGGAAATTCCACTTATCTTTTATCCAAAGGGTATGAAGTTGAAGCCCTTTCGCCAGATGAATATCAGGAAAGTGTTTTTGCTGAAAAATATAATGGCGACGTAAAATTTCATCGATCCAAATTTGAAGATTTTAACCCTGATAAAGAATATGACTTGGTTCTTGAGAGTGAAAGCGCCTGTTATATTCAGATTGAACCGGGATGGGAAACAGCAAGGAAAACCATTCGAGCTGGTGGATATTTATTGGCATCTGATTATTTTCTTCACCTTAATGATGGTAGTGGAGATTGGCATATTAAAGCAGCCCATGACGAGAAAGTATATATGGAAACTGCCGAAAAATATGGATTTAAACTTATCAACGAATATGATCAAACGGACAATACCATGCCAACGCTAGATGGTGCAAAAGCCTTCATGGAACGATTTATATATCCTACGGTAGAATTTTCTTCTAATTATATGGAAAAGAATTATCCTTTGATCCTAAAGGTGATTAAAAAAGCATTTGGGAAAAAAGTAGATAATAAGCTGAAACAATTTTCATTATTAGAAAGTGATGAATTCCGAAAGTATAAACGGTATATGATTTACCTATTTCAGAAAGTGAATTGATGGAAACTTTTGGGAATAGATTGTCGTTGGGTAAACCAAAAATTCGTTTGAACACGAATGATGAGTATAAGTTTGTTCAAAAAGTGGTTCATGCAAATAAACTTAATACTGTATGCGAAGAAGCACGTTGCCCCAATATTTATGAATGTTGGGGAAGGGGAACAGCAACAATTATGATTTTAGGCGATACCTGTACCCGCGCCTGTGGGTTTTGTGCCGTGAATACAGGTAAGCCTAATCGTGTGGATGAAATGGAACCCTTACGAACCGCAATGGGTGTTAAAAAAATGGGTCTTCGTCATGTGGTCATCACATCAGTAGACCGTGATGATCTTAAGAATGACTTCGGTGCATTTATATGGGCAGAAACTATTCGTCAAATCCACCAGAATGTACCCGGGTGCACCGTTGAAGTATTAACGCCTGATTTCCAAGGGTATGGACCGGCTTTGGAACAAGTGTTTGATGCGGCACCAGAAATATTTTCTCATAATGTGGAATGTGTGGAACGGATCAGTCGTCAGGTAAGAGCTCAAGCCATTTGGTCAAGGAGTTTAGATGTTTTAAAGCAATCTGTTGATTACGGTTTATTGACTAAAACGAGTATGATGGTCGGGTTAGGCGAAACTGAAGTGGAAGTGATTGAAACGATGAAAGAAATTGCCGATATTGGTGTGGAGATATTTACTATCGGCCAATATTTACAACCGACCATGAAGCATATTCCTGTCTATCGATATGTTAAAAATGAAGAATTCAATAATTATAAACGAATCGGTCTTAAATTGGGTTTCCGCGTGGTTGAATCAGGTGCTTTAGTCAGAAGCTCTTACCATGCAGATGAGCAGGCGCGATTGGCAAAGGGTAATAAATGAATCAAAATAAAAAATTAATTTACAGTTTAGTGGTCGCTTCAGGTCTCGTGTTGGTTTGGACTATTTATGCAGATCAGGGTGTGGACCTTAAACCGGACATAGTTGAAGATGAAACACCTCTAATTCTCGTTGATGGAAAAGTACCCCCCAGATTATCGAACTTTGTGATGCATATGCAGTTTATAGATGAAAACACATGCCTAAAGTGCCATAAAGAGGAACGGGAAATGGATTTTGGTTCCGGACCTGTTACTGCAAAAAAAATGACCCACGAAATGCGTGAAAATTGTGTTTCTTGCCATTTACTGCCAAAGTGAACCGATATGGCAGAGAACTGTGGGAGAATAGATTATTTTACGTCATAAAAGCAAAGTAATAATTCTGGTATAAAGTTTGATAAACATTAACCGGACTTAGAAAAAGGAATATCATGAACGACGAAATTGAAAAAGAAATGAATGAAGATATAATCGAGGAAAGTGAATCTTACCCCGTCATGCCTTTGCGGAATACGGTGTTATTTCCCCAACAGGTAATTCCAATTTATATCGGCCGTGAAAAATCATTAAAATTAATCAATGAGTTGCCCGCAAACAGTAAACACATTGTAGTGGTAGCTCAGGAAGATGGATCTATTGAAGATCCAAACCCTGATGAAATGTATACATTTGGTACTTTGGCAGTTGTCTTAAAAGTTTTCGATATGCCCGATAACAGCAAATCTGCAATTGTTCAGGGAATCGATCGAGTTAAGATATTATCTTTCAAAGAAAAGGAACCCTATTATCGGGCCGTGGTTCAGCGCTTATCTGACAATGTGCCATCGGAAGATATTGAATTGGATGCAATGGGAAATAACCTTCGTCAGGTCTTTGGTGAACTGATTCAAGTCGCGCCTAATCTCAGCGAAGAACATACAGGAATGCTATCCAATATTCAGAAACCTTCACGTTTGGCCGATCGGACAGTCTCTCTCCTAACTGTTCCAAATCCTGAGAAACAGGAAGTATTGGAAGAATTAGATGTCAAGAAACGTGTTGAAAAAGCGATAAAAATATTAACCAAAGAAATCCAACGCATTAAACTGGGTGAAGAAATTCAAACGGAAGTTCATGATGAAATTTCCAAATCTCAGCGGGAATATTATCTCAGAGAACAAATGAAGGCGATTAAACGAGAATTAGGTGAAGATGAATCGCAAGTTGAACTCAAAGATATTGAGGAAGCAATTAAAAAAGCAAAAATGCCGGAAGAAGCAGAAAAAGTAGCATTGAAGGAGCTGGATAGATTAACGAAAATTCCGACCCAATCTCCTGAATATACCGTTTCCCGAACCTATTTGGATTGGCTCACAGAATTGCCATGGTCCATTACATCAGAAGATTCCATCGATGTGAAAGATGCCAAGTCTATATTGGATAAGGATCATTATGGGTTAGAAAAAGTCAAAGAAAGAATATTAGAATATTTAGCTGTTCGCGCATTAAAAATGCAGAAGGATCCGGAAGGGGCCCTTCGAGGACCGCTCCTTTGCTTTGCTGGCCCTCCAGGCGTTGGAAAGACATCATTGGGTCAATCTATTGCTCGATCTATGGGTCGTGAATTTGTTCGTATTTCTCTGGGAGGCGTAAGAGATGAAGCTGAGATTCGTGGCCATCGTCGAACTTACATTGGTGCCTTGCCGGGGAGAATTATTCAATCCTTAAAAAAAGTAGGGACAAATAACCCCGTTTTCATGTTGGATGAAATTGATAAGCTGGGAAGTGATTTCCGTGGGGATCCTTCCTCAGCGCTTTTGGAAGTATTGGATCCAGAACAAAATAGCACATTTGCTGATCATTACCTTGAAGTAGATTTCGATTTAAGTAAAGTCATGTTTATTGCTACAGCAAACTATCGAGACCCCATTCCACCTGCATTGAAAGATCGGATGGAAATCATAGAATTTTCCGGATATATTGAGGATGAAAAAGCTCAGATTGCCAAAAAGCATTTAATTCCAAAACAAATGAAGGAAAATGCCCTGACTAATAAAGATGTGTCACTTGATGATAAGGGTGTAAAGGAATTAATTAATTCCTATACCCGTGAAGCAGGGGTGCGTAATCTGGAACGGGAGATTGCCAATGTATTTCGAAAGGTTGCCCGAGATAAGATTGAAAAAAATACAAAAAAGATTAAAGTAAGTAAAAAGAAAGTAACAGAGTATTTAGGTGCGCCACGTTTTTATTCTGAGCTGGCTGAAAGAACTACAAAGCCTGGTGTGGTCACGGGACTTGCCTGGACTGCTGCCGGAGGTGATATCCTGTTTATTGAAGCGTCAAAAATGAAGGGGAAGGGCAGACTCACTCTCACGGGACAATTGGGAGATGTAATGAAAGAATCGGCCACAGCTGCCATGACCTATGTTCGATCTCATACAGATATTTTGGGGTTGGATGAAGATTTCAATGAAAATACCGATATTCATGTCCATGTTCCTGCAGGCGCTATTCCCAAGGATGGTCCTTCTGCTGGTGTGGGGATGTTTATTGCCATCGTTTCTCTCCTCACGGGCTTCCCGGTTAAAAACCGAGTTGCCATGACGGGTGAGATTACCCTTCGGGGCAATGTATTGCCCATCGGCGGCGTGAAAGAAAAAGTAACGGCGGCCCATCGTGCCGGAATTAAAACGATCATTTTGCCCGATCATAACCGCAAGGATTTAGAAGAAATTCCTGACCATATTAAAAAGGATTTGGACTTTCATTTTGCGAAAGAAATGATGGATGTAACGGATATTGCACTTCCGGGGTTGAATGGCAGAAAAAAGCCAAGAAAGTCTTCCGAAAAAGTAAAAAAGAAATCGTAACTTTCGCGCCGGTTTTATGGGCGATTAACTCAGCTGGTCAGAGTGCCTCCCTTACAAGGAGGAAGTCGGGGGTTCGACTCCCTCATCGCCCACCGTCTAAAGCCCTTGTTTCACGACAGGGGCTTTTGTTTTGGTAGGTGTGTCAGAATGTCTCAACCAATGTCATATATAGTTGAAAAATGGATACACTTTTGATGGATACACAACCCCCCTATCCCCGCATATGTCCACCCGTATCCGCTGATTGAGTACTTAATATAGGTACGGGGCATACCAAGTACAGGCTCACACCTTTTTACATATCGGCTCTTATAATTTCTCTGTAATTTCCTGCATGAATCACCTCTGGGTCAAATGAGGGATTAATCAATGAAAAAACTAATTCTACTATTACTATTTATTCCAGTTTTGTCTTTTGGACAAGACCAAACTTATTTTGATGGACCATATATTTTTATTGAAAAAAATAAACTTATTGAAAAAAAAATAATAAACGGCAAGGTTTTTTCGAAGATTTTAAGAACAAGCTCATACGACACAACATACTCTCCTGAAAAGTCTACTTTTAATAATATAAGAAAAATAGCTGCATTAAGTGATATTCACGGGCAATATGATCTAGTAATTGAATTATTTAAAAATAATAAAATAATTGACGAGAATCTAAATTGGAGGTTTGGTAAGGGCCATTTGGTAATTACTGGAGATATATTTGACAGAGGTGATAAAGTTAATGAAGTGCTATGGTTCATCTATAAACTTGAAGCTCAAGCAAAAAATAAAGGTGGTCGTGTACATTATCTTCTTGGCAATCATGAGTACATGATTCTCTATAATGACTTAAGATACCTTCATGAAAAATACAAAACGTCTTCTACATTATTGAATTTGGAGTATGATGAATTATATAGTGAAAAAACGATTATCGGAAGATGGTTACGATCAAAATCAACTATTGTTAAAATAAATAATAATATTTTTACACACGGTGGTATCTCCGAAGATTTTATTTCTTACGGGGATTTTAATTTAGAAAAGATAAATGATACAATGCGAAAGTCTATTCCTCAACTCAAAAAACTTAGAAAGAGCAGAAATGAAGTAAAGTCAGATAGTATTTTTTATAATGTGTATTATGGTAATAAAAGTTTGATATGGTATCGTGGATATTTCAAAAATAATTTAACAGATACTGATATTTCAAAAATATTAAAGTTGGTGGATTCAGATCATATAGTTGTTGGACATACTTCAAATGAAGAGGTTGTTCAATTATATAATAATAAAATATTTGGTGTAGACTCTAGTATTAAAAAGGGTAAATATGGAGAAGTCTTAATTATTAAAAATAAACGATTCTTTCGAGGAACTTTAAATGGAAAATCAATTGAATTAGTGTCAAAATAGCGTCAGAAAATCAGCAACTTAACAGAGAAATATGGCGTTCAAAATGAAACGCCTCGGGGTCAAATAGCCTCCTCACGGGGGCTTTTTTGTTTGTGGGGCAATTTCTGTGTAATTTCCTGTATGAAACGCCTCTGGCTCAAATAAAGGAGAATAAAATGAAAAAACCATATATCCCTATTCAATTGTTTTTCTCTGTTTTATTTTTTTTAGGATCTTCCACACCTGCACAGCAGGAAATCGGACGGCTCACCGTCGATCGTTATCTCAGTTGGGAAGATGTAGAAAACCCCCAACTTTCCCCTGACGGTCAGCAGATCATCTATGCCCGAAGGTGGGTAGACGCTGTAAATGACAATTGGGAAACTTCTCTCTGGATAATGAATGTTGACGGTAAAAAGAACCGGTTTCTCGTTGACGGATCATCTCCTAAGTGGTCACCCGATGGTACGCGAATTGCCTTCCTTGCCTCAGATAAACAAGGTGGAACCCAACTCTTCGTCCGTTGGATGGACGCAGAGGGCACAGTAAGCCAGGTCAGTCGCGTTACTGATTCACCCTCGAACATCACATGGTCGCCTGAAGGCAATTCCATTGCCTTCCAGATGGTTGTACCTCTAACTGATGATGGATTGTGGAATATCAATATGCCACCCAAGCCCAAGGAAGCGGATTGGACCGCAAAGCCCACCATAATCGAGCGACTCAACTACCGTCGCGATCGGGTAGGTTATCATCCCAAGGGATATCGTCACATATTCGTAATTCCAGCAGATGGTGGTACACCGCACCGTCTAACCCATGGTAATTGGCACCATGATTCTTTTAAATGGATGCCAGATGGAAAAACTATAGTTTTTGAGTCTCTTCGAATTGAAGATGCGGAATACCAGTGGCGAGAATCTGAAATTTATTCAGTGGATGTTAATTCTGGAAACATTCGTCAGCTCTCAAAAAGAAAAGGGCCGGATCGTGGTCCAGTACCGTCTCCAGATGGTCAATATATTGCCTACACCGGTCACGACTGGAGTGACGATACTTACATCGAAGAAGGAATCTATTTCATGAAAGCCGACGGCTCCAAGCCTGAACGGATCGCGGAGGAAATGGGTCGTAGGCCGGGCAATCTAACCTGGTCGGAGGATGGAAGCGGTGTCTACTACACCGCGGCTATGAACGGCACTTCGAATCTCTACTTTGCGCCACTATCCGGTAAACCACGACATGTAACCAAGGGAAAGCATATTCTCCGTATCACAGACATCGGTAAGCGCGGCCTGGCTGTAGGGACACTAAGCAGCTACCACATACCGAAAAACTTGGTCTCTTTCAGGATCAGGAAGCCGTCACAAATTCAAACACTCTACGCTTCAAATAAAACACATCTGTCGGAAGTTAAACTGGGAGAGGTGGAAGAAATCTGGTACAAATCGGTGGACGATTTTCGTATCCAGGGATGGATCGTGAAGCCACCCGACTTTACCCCCTCAAAAAAATATCCTCTGATTTTGAGAATTCACGGCGGACCTCACGGCATGTATAATGGGGGATTCGATTTCAAAAATCAGGATCATGCTGCAAATGGCTATGTGGTTCTCTACACAAATCCCCGTGGAAGCTCCGGTTACGGAAGTGCTTTTGGTAACGCCATAAAGAACGCATATCCAGACAAAGACTTTGATGACCTTATGGCAGGTGTGGATGAAGTCCTTTCGCGCGGATACATCGATGAGAGAAATCTCTTTGTCTATGGCGGGAGTGGGGGGGGAGTCTTGACAGCCTGGATAGTTGGACATACGGACAGATTTACCGCTGCTGTCTCTAAGGCACCTGTTATCAACTGGATAAGCTTCGTTGGAACGACGGATGGCTCATCCTGGTACTACAACTTCGAAAAATTACCTTGGGAAGATCCCAGCGAGCACCTGCGGCGTTCACCTCTCATGTACGTGGGCAACGTCACTACTCCTACCATGCTCATGACAGGAGAGAAGGATCTCCGAACCCCAATGGAGCAAACGGAACAGTATTACAAAGCCTTGAAACTTCGGAAAGTACCTACAGCCATGATCCGACTCACCGATGGTTGGCACAGCAGAAGCAGGCCACCGACCAATTTCATCCGCGTGCAGCTTTATCTGAGAAACTGGTTCGAACGCTTCTCAGTTGAATGATTTATTGACGAAACTGAAAAGCAAAAAAGCCCCATACATTGGATGATATGCAGGGCTTTAGCCGATGAGGCAATCCGTCCCCCGCTACTAAAAGAAACCCGCCTTTATGGCGGGTTTCTTTCTTTATAAAAGAGACACCCACATTGGTGGGTGATTTCTATGTAATTTCCTGTATGAAACACCTCTGGGTCATATAAAGGAGAATAAAATGAAATGTTCAATCAATTTAAAAAAATCTACTGTAGAGATTGCGGTATTTTTTTATCAATGATAAATTTTATGTATTCAAAAAGGAAAAAATTATGAAAACTAAATTTCTACCAATCATCATTTTATTAATCGGCTGTTCAAATACTCATAAGGAGTATACTATTCAAGAGTTTATGGATATTACATCATTTGGTGGTTCTAGCTTTTCTCATGATGAAAAGTCAATTTTAATTCGAAGTAATGAATCCGGAGTGTATAATGCCTACGAGATTGATTTAAAAACATACAACTTAAAACAATTAACTTTTTCAGATTCAAATTCTATTTCACCGATTTCTTATTTTCCTAATGATAAGAGATTTTTATTTAGAAGCGATCAAGGTGGTAATGAAATTTTGCATATTTATTTAAATAATTTAGATGGGTCTACAGTTGACCTTACGCCTGGCGTAAAATCACGTTCCTTATTTTTAAATTGGGCAAATGATAAAAAAAGCTTCTTCTTCACATCGAATAAAAGAAATCCAAAATATATGGATCTTTATGAGATGGATATCGATTCATTTAAATCAAAATTAATTTTCAAAAACGACGATGCCTTGAATATTGGTGATATTTCAAAAAACAAAAGATATTTAGCATTAAGTAAAACATATACTAGGGATAATTCTGACCTTTATATATATAACTTTGATAATCAAAACTTAAAAAAATTCCTTTTTGAAGAAACAGATGTGAACCATTCTCCAGCTGGATTTTCTCTAGATTCCAAAATCCTTTACTATGTAACTGACCTTGATAGTGAATTTAGATATTTAAAAAAATATAACATTGAAACTGGTAAGGTTGAACTTGTTCAAAAAGAAAATTGGGATATAGTAGCAAATTATTTTTCCGAGAGCGGTAAATATAGAATCACCACAATTAATAAGGATTCGCAGACAGAAATAAAAATCTTGAACACAATCAATGGCAAATATCTTAAGCTTCCAAAAATGCCAAGCGGTAACATTTCTTCAATAAATATGTCTAAAAGTGAATCCTTAATGAGTTTTTATCATGGTGGCGCACAAAGCCCAGGCGATTTATACTATTATAAAATTGGTTCAAGAAAGCCTTCTAGATTAACTAGCTCCATGAATCCATTAATAGATCAAAAACATTTAGGAAAAGCTAAGATAGTTAGATTTAATTCACTTGATGGGCTTGAAATTCCTGCAATCTATTATAAGCCACCTCAGGCTAATAGAAACAATAAAGTTCCTGCACTAGTGAAGGTTCATGGTGGACCTGGAGGTCAAGCTAGAGTTGGTTATCGCGCGTCAACGCAATTCTTAGTAAACAATGGCTACGCAGTTTTAGATATTAACAATAGAGGAAGTAGCGGTTATGGCAAGACATTTCAAACATTAGATGATCAAGCTCATGGCAAAGGCGATCTAGATGATTGTGTAGCCGCAATAGATTGGTTAAAAAATCAAAATCATATCGATGGTGAAAATATTGGCATTCTAGGTGGTAGCTACGGTGGATATATGGTTATGGCTGCGATGGCATTCAGACCAGATGCTTTTGATGTTGGTGTTAATATTTTTGGTGTGACTAATTGGGTCAGAACACTAAAAAGCATACCGCCATGGTGGGAAGCAGCCAGAGAGTCTTTATATAAAGAGCTAGGCAACCCGTTCACTCAAGAAGATTATTTGTATTCCATATCACCATTATTTCATGCTGAAAATATTAAAAAACCAGTTCTAATATTGCAAGGCGCAAATGACCCAAGAGTATTGCAGGTTGAATCGGATGAAATGGTTGACGCAATAAAAAAACAGAATGTCCCAGTGGAATATGTAGTATTTCCAGATGAAGGGCATGGATTTAGTAAAAAGAAAAATCAAATTACTTCAAATGAAACTATACTCACTTTCCTAGATAAATATTTAAAATAGAAGAAACAAATTAAATGAAACGCCTCTGGGTCAAATAAAGGAGAATAAAATGAAGAGAAAGATTTTAGTATTAATTATTTCTTGTTTAATGACTTTTATTCAGTCTCAATCGACACAATGGAACAGCAAAGCACTTCATAGACTCATGCATCAATGGGATGTAAAACTTGAGAAAATGGAACTTCACTTGCAGGCATCAATGCGACGCGCAGGAATTGATATGTGGATAATTATGTCGCGCGAGTTCAATGTTGACCCAATATTACAAATGTTTGGTGATTATGGTATTTCTGGATGGTATGGGCACCGTAATGCTTATATATTTTTTGATCTCGGTAATAATCAACCACTAGAACGTACTTTACTTGGCACTCACCAGAGTGGGCGCATGCGCGATTTTTTCCCGACCATTATAAGTTATGGCCAAGAGGGTCTAAAACCACATTTGGCTAATTTTATTAATGAGAGAAATCCTAAAAAAATTGCCATCAACCGCTCACGAACAGTTTCAATGGCCGATGGTATTACTGTAGAAATGCTTGCTTTCCTAGAAGATGCAATTGGGCCAGTTTATTCATCACGATTGATTTCATCTCAGGATCTTATTTTTGACTATATTAGTCATCGTACCATTGCTGAGCTAGAGATCGAAACTGAAGCCAGTCAACGTACTTGGTACATATTGAAACGTGCTTTTTCTAATGAAGTTGTGACTCCAGGTAAGACCAGATTAATGGATATTTACGGCTTTATCTTGCAGGAATGGCAAAACCAGGATTTAGAGTTCAATTTTGCACCTGGCATCACAATTTATCGTAGAGGTGTCAAAGGTGGCATCGATGACACAGAAAATCCACTAGTAATAGCTGGTGACATTTTACATGTTGATTTTGGTGTTAGACTTATGGGCCTAGTGACTGATCAGCAACACGTTGCATATGTGTTACATCCCAATGAAACTGAACCACCTGCTGGTTTAAAAGCACTTTTTAAAAAATCTGTTATTGTTGGTAATATATATGCTGAGGAACTTAAAGCTGGGCAAATAGGAACTAAGGTTAAAAACATTATTGAAAAGCGTGCTGAAAAACAGGGAATACAAGCGTCTATCTACGGTCATACTCAAGGTAATTGGGTTCATGGTGCAGGCGCTCGAACAGTCTTTGATTGGCCAGATCGTTACGGAGACTTTGCCCGAGAACCGATTAGAACTCACGAATTCTGGTCAATTGAGTACAGCGTTCAAGGTAAAGTTCCAGAATGGGACAACCAGTTAGTTCGTATACCTAGGGAAGAAGATGCGGTTATTAAATCAGATGGAAGTAGGGCGCGATTTCTTGTTGGGCCTCAAGAGAAATTTTGGCTTATTCAATCAAAGTCTAATTTATCAGATAATGGAAGAATGTAATAGTGGCTGTGATGACTAATTAAATGAAACGCCTCCGGCTCAAATAGCGGTAAAAAATAGCTCTTGAAAATAAGGGAGAGAATCTGAATCCATTAGGGGATAATTTGGTGATTGATCCTGTGTCGGGAAATGCTGATTTGCATATTCGAAATGTAGAGGTGTACCCTATTTAACGAATAAATCACAGTATCGTTATCTTTCAATAGCATTGATAGTTTTCTCATTTTAACGATTATTGAAATTCAAACTTATTGAAGTAAATGATAACAAAAACTAACCCCTCATTTAATTGAATCACATAATAATTTTAATCCAACCAGTATTATATTCAAGGTTATGATGAGCTGGTTACAAAAGAATTACGATGTGGCGCTTTCCAATCCTATCATCCTAAGTGTCCTGATCATTTTGGGAGCTGTTATTGCAGCAAAGATTACGGATATGATCTTTACAAGGATATTTAAACGGATAGTAAATAAAACTCAAACAAATTTCGATGATCGAATTCTTCAACTGTTACATCGTCCCATTTTTTATTCTATTTTATTTATTGGATTCTCGGTTGCGGTAAAAACGGCAGAACTCCCAAATTATATTGATTATGCTCTAGTCGGCATTTTTAAAACAAGCACCATTTTGATTTGGCTGTTTGTGGTGATGAAAGTTCTGATACTCTCTATGGAATGGGCATCGCAAAAAACATCTAATCCACTTCTGCAGCAAAAGACGCTTCCTCTTTTTAACAATCTCGGGAAAATTGCCATTGGCTTGTTTGGTATATATTTCATTTTCTTAAGTTGGGATATCAATATTAATGGCATTCTGGCTTCGGCGGGTGTGTTGGGTGTGGTGCTGGGTTTGGCTGCGAAAGATACAGTTGCCAACTTCTTTGCAGGAATTTTTCTCATGGCTGACTCACCCTTTAAAGAAGGTGATTATATTTTGTTAGATACAGGTGAACGAGGTTATGTGAAACAAATGGGAATTCGTTCCACACGGTTTATGACCCGGGATGATATTGAAATTACCATTCCCAATTCTGTGATAGCAGCATCCAAAATCGTAAATGAAAGTGGGGGGCCGGGTGAGACAGAACGGGTGCGAATCACACTTCATGTAGCTTATGAATCAGATATTGATGATGTAAAAGCATTACTTATTTCAATAGCATTGAGGAATGAAAATGTATTAAAAGCTCCGGAACCCCGTGTCCGATTTCGGGAATTTGGCGATCATGGACTCAAACTCCAACTGCTTTTCTGGATCCATAAACCAGAGATTCGCGGTCGAACTGTGGACGCGGTAAATACGGAGATATATAAACAATTTTCCCAAAATAATATTTCCATTCCCTATCCAACCATGAAGGTGATCTTACCCAGAGAGGGTACAATTCTTGATCCTTAAGTTTGTTGTTCTTGCTATATATTTTTTAATTCTGCTTGGCATTGGATTTTTTGCATCCAAACGCGTTTCCAATATTACAGATTATTATGTAGGTGGAAAAAAGCTTAACTACTGGATCGCTGCCCTATCTGCCAGATCTACAGGAGAATCAGGATGGCTACTTATTGGTGTTACAGGCATGGGAGCCCTTATAGGGGTCAGCGCATTATGGATTGTGGTGGGAGAAGTGCTCGGGGTTTGGCTATCCTGGAAATTCATGGCAAAAAAATTCAAGCGAATGACCGATGAATATGATTCTATAACCATTCCTGATTTTCTGGTAAGTCATTTTAAATCCACCACCCATACGCTTCGGATTATCGCTGCCACGGCACTCTCTCTTTTTGTAATTATCTACGTGAGCGCTCAGATTGATATTACGGGTAAAACATTTGAATCTTTTTTAGGCCTTAATTACTATACTGGAATTGGAATCGGTTTTGGAATTGTTATTATGTACATTTTTTCTGGTGGATTTCTCGCAGTAGCATGGTCTGACTTTTTCCAGGGATCCCTCATGTTTGTGGGGCTTTTGCTTCTACCTGTGGTTACTTATTTCAGTCTTTCCGGCGACACATCCATAGTTGACGGTTTGCGGTCCATAGATCCTGCCTTATTAAATATATGGGGAGTGGGTGGATTAACACTTATGAACGGTGTAGCCATCCTTGGTCTTTTATCTATCGGAATCGGATTTATGGGCTCGCCCCAGGTGTATGTTCGCTTCATTTCGATTAGAGATGAAGCTGAGATCGAGAAAGGAAAGTGGGTTGCGCTTTTTTATACACTGCTTACCGACACAGCCGCTGTCATGATTGGAATCTTGGGGCGATATATGTTCACCCAAGCAGGGGATAATCCTGAATTGATCTTGGGCAATGCAGCCGAAAATGTCCTTGCTCTCGTGTTGGGACAAGTCATGCCTACCCTAATTATTGGGATTTATATTGCTGCTGTTTTGTCGGCGGTCATGTCCACGGTGGATTCACTTTTAGTTGTAGCTTCCAGTGCTGTCACCCGTGATTTTTATCAACAAATATTTCATCCAAATGTGGATGAGCAACGGCTTATGGGATTATCAAAAAAGGTGACTCTGGCGCTTGCAATTCTCGCTTTAATCGTAGCATTATGTGTATCTGTTTTATCACCAACTCGAACCGTTTTTTGGTTTGTAATTTTCGGTTGGTCCGGAATTGCTGCAACATTTTGCCCTGTGATAATTTTGTCTATTTTTTGGAAAAATTATACCGAAAAAGGTGCAATTGCCTCAATGATTACAGGGTTTCTTTGCATACCACTTTTCAAATTTGTGGTTCCCGGTTTTTCATCTTTTGAACCTTATATAATTAAATTAGATGTAATGCTACCATCGGTTTTGTTTGCAATGATTGCAGGGTGGGTCACCAGCGGGGCTTTAAAAAAATAACTTTTCTCATCATAAAACTAATTGTGCAGATATCTTTTCCAGTTTAATCCTGATTCATATGAATCGATTTATGTAAATTGTATGAAGTAAATGTTAAAATGAAGGAGGATCAATGGCTTTGCTTGCCCAAACAGAAATCCAATCTGTTGTAGACAAACTGGACGGCTGGACATATTCTGATAATGCCATTCATAAAACGACCACTTTTGATTCCTATATGGATGGGATAGGGTTTGTTAATCAACTTTTGGGAGATGCAGAAGCAATAAATCACCATCCAGATCTAATCTCTAACCGTTGGATGGCGTCAAGTTCGTGTTACATTTACTTTTCATGATCAGGGCGGTGTGACGGATCAATGTATAGCAATGGCTAAGGCCATTCATTCAATTTTATAATAAAAACGAGTTTATTCCATGAAAAAGATTTTATTTTACTGTTTATTCCTTTTTTCTTTTTTAACCAGTCAGAATGTCACGTCTGCCGTGGAAGCTACTTCTAATCCTCTCATAGATGGGGATGTTTTGAACGATTTGGCATGGAACGATGTACCTGCAGTTACAACTTTTATTCAAAAAACACCTGATGAAGGTGATAGTGTATCTGAAAACACTGTGGTGAAAGTTATGTATTCAGATAAAATATTTTATGTGTCGGTGGTATGCTATGACTCAAAGCCCAATGAAATTGTTATTTCTGATACACGCAGAGATTCGCCACTCAATAATTCAGACAGTTTTTCCTTCATCATAGACACCTTTCAAGATTATCAGACAGGGTACCTATTTGGGACAAACCCAGCCGGCATAGAATATGATGCCCAGATCACCGGTGGCGGAGAAGGGGGGAGTATGATGCGGCGATTCAGCATGGGCACCGGTGGAGGCTTCAACGTGAATTGGGATGCAGTTTGGGAAGTGAAATCTCAAAGAGGTGATTTCGGCTGGAGTGCAGAATTTGCCATCCCATTTAAAACACTTCGCTATGAAAAAGATAAGGATCAATCCTGGGGCATTAATTTTGAACGGGTGATTGCACGTAAAAAAGAAGAAGCGCATTGGTCCCCTATTTCAAGACAGCATACAATGAACCGTTTGGTTTCAGCTGGAATATTGACCAACATGAATGTCCCTTCATCCCGTAATATTAAAATCATGCCATATGTCCTAGGTCAAAACAATGAAAACAAGGAAGAAGTCACATCGAAATCAAGTGATGGCAATTTTGGATTAGATGCAAAATTGAGTGTGGGCTCATCAATGTCAATGGATCTAACATATAATACGGATTTTGCTCAAGTAGAAGCAGATGAACAGCAAATTAACTTGGATAGGTTTAGTTTATTCTTTCCTGAAAAACGGGCGTTCTTCCTAGAAAATGCAGGTCTTTTTTCAGTAGGATCAGGGGGTGGATTCTTCGGACCTGATATTGAAATGTTTTTCAGCCGTCGGATCGGAGTTGGCCCTGAAGGGGTACCAGTACCGATTATTGGAGGAGGTCGACTGACAGGAACCTTTTCCGGCATGAAGGTTGGTGTATTATCAATGAGAACAGATGCTGTGAAAGACATTACTGAAGCGAATCAGTATTCGGTTCTCCGGTTAAAGAAAGAGCTGCCGAATCGAACTCATATCGGTGCCATGTATACAGCCCTGGATCACATGGGTAAGGATGGCTACATGAACCAATCATACGCTTTTGATGCCCAACTGGGTATTGGTGAATTAAGTAAAATTGTAGCCTTTGCCGGTTTAACCGATACACCAGACATGGAGAAGGATAATGCATATGCTTACAGAATGGAGTTTGCGCGGGACACAAAACAAGTTTCTACTTCTGCATCTTATACCGAAGTGGGTGCAAATTTTAATCCGGAAATGGGTTACCTCAAACGGGAGAATTATCGAAAATGGTCCGGTCGGATATTTACACGGTTTAGACCTAAAAATAAATTGGGATTGCTTGAAATAAGGCCCCATGTCAATTATGATGGTTATTGGAAACTTGATGGGTTTCAGCAATCTGGAAGATGGCATATTGATAATCATTGGGAGTTTCGATCGGGATTTGAAATACATACGGGGACCAATTTGGTGAAAGAGGGCGTGCTGGAGGCATTTGAAATTTCTGATAGTGTATTTGTGCCTGCAGGAACTTATAATGATCAAGAAATTCAGATTATGATTATGACTAATAGCGCCAAACCGATAAGTTTCAGCTCGATGAATCGCATTGGAGGGTTTTTTGGTGGAGATCGAATTAATGTTACACCAACAATTCGTTTTCGCTACAAGGATCGAATTACATCAGAGTTCAGTTCTAATTTTAATAAGGTCAAATTGCCTGGTGGCAATTTTACCACCAATTTACTTCGGGCACGCCTGACCTTTGCTTTTACGCCAAAAATGTATATTCAATCCCTCTTTCAATATAATAACCAGTCAGATCAATGGTCCATGAACTGGCGATTTATTTGGCAGCAGTCAGCCGCCACGGGATTATACCTGGTCTATAACCAAACACAGGATTATGATGGTATCCCAATCGAGTCGAGCACCAAATCTTTCGTGGTGAAGTACAGTTATTTATTTGATGTATTGAATTGAGATAAATAATGATAACAATGATAATAAATGCACTGTTTAGTTTCACACTCTTTATTACTGGTGG
>JABGZQ010000034.1 GCA_018674655.1 Fidelibacterota bacterium
CCTGACCTAGGGACGGCCTTTGTTATGATGATGCCTGTCTTTGTTATGTTGTTTTGGGTAGGGTCACGCCCCATACATTTATTTTTAATAATTGCACCATTATTCAGTATCATTACTGCGTTTAATGTTATTGTCTTTTCTATTTGGGCTGGTATTATGGCCATCGTTATATATTTAGCTCGATTAAAATTATGGCACAGTGTGGGTCTTTATTTTGGAAATATATTTTTAGGATTAATTTTTCCGATCTTATGGAATTCTCTCCGAAGTTATCAACAAGACCGAGTATTGACCTTAATTAATCCTGAGCTGGATCCACTGGGTGCTGGATATCAAATAATACAAAGTAAGACTGCTTTAGGCTCGGGTGGATTATTAGGTAAAGGATGGGGGCAGGGGACCCAAACTCATTTAAAGTTTTTGCCAGTGCAAGAATCTGATTTTATTGTGAGTGTAATTGGAGAAGAACTCGGATTTATGACTTTACTTATAATGTTAGTACTGTTTTCGTGGTTAATTATAAAGATAATTCGATTGGCTGTGAATTCTGCAGACCGATTCTCTTCTCTCGTTTTGGTTGGCATCTCAACTATTTTCTTAACGCATGTTTTTGTGAACTGCGCTATGACGGCGGGTATGATTCCCGTTAAAGGGCTACCTTTACCATTTGTTTCATATGGGGGATCCTTTCTGTTATCATGCTTTATGATGGTTGGTTTAGTATTGAATTTTGGCCGAGAAAAATTAGACTGATAGTTCATGAAAAAGATAATGACGCGATGGGATTATCTGCGGTAAATTCCAAACTGAAATTTGAATGTATAATCCGAGGCAAATATTGATGATGAAGCGATTACTCAAATCCATACTCTCTATTATCGTGCTAATCTCCTGCACAGTTGGGTACGGACAAGATGCGGGGACAAAGAGAGAATTGAAACGACTCAATGCGAAAATTGATCGTGAAAATGTTAGGGTAGATTCTTTAGATACCCAAATTCGTCTTCTGTTGCCAGAACTGCAAAATGCACTCCAAGCTAATTTGAGGGCAAAAGAACAAACAGACTCCGTAGCCATTTTGTTGATTAACCGAATCAACACGATTCAAAATAAAATGAGAATGATGGAAGATAAAGCCGCCTATATCGATAGTGTAAATTTTGAGATTTTGGCACAATTGGTTATGGTAGAAAATAAAATCGTCACCCTCACCAATAGTTTTACAGAAATGTACAACTTAAGGAATAATAAGGTCGGCGATAAAGTAAGTGCTAAAATTAGTCCGGTTGAGTATAAGAAATCCTATATCGATGCACTGTCAGCATATCAGAATGGTAATTTAGAAAAAGCAGTAACTGGTTTTGCCGGTTTAGTGATGAGTGACCCATCCAATGTACTTGCTGATAACAGTCAATATTGGCTTGGAGAATGTTATTATACAATGAAGAATTATAAACGAGCCATCATAGAATTTGAAAAAGTATTTATGTTTCCCGGGACAGATAAAGATGATGATGCTCAACTGAAGCTTGGCCATTGCCACCGTAGCATGGGAAACATTGATAAAGCTCGAGAAGAATATCAGAGATTAATCGATTATTTCCCTGGTTCAGAATTTTATGAAAAAGGCCGTGAATCCTTAAAACAAATTAATACACAATAGAAAATAGAGAGACTATGCCTTTAAAACTTTTTTATCTCACAACAGAAATATCCCCATTTGCAAGCACGTCCCATTTAGGTGATTATTCCGTTTTAGTTCCATTGTCTCTACAAACTAAGGGGCACGATGTGCGAACAATGATTCCCAAATATGGGTTTGTTAGCGAAAGAAAATATATCTTAAGAGAAGTCATCCGACTTCGAGAAATCCCATTTGATTATGATGGTGAAGAAGTAATTACTTCAGCGAAGAGTGCCTTTATACCCAAAACAAGAGTCCAGGTGTATTTTTTAGAAAATACCGAATGGTATAAATCTTTGACTAATCTGCTTTATAAAGCAAAAAACGGACGCATATTAGCTGACAACGCTGAAAGATATGGTTATTTTTCTAAAGCGGCAATAGCCACATTACCGCATTTATTTTGGAAGCCAGATGTGATCATATGTAACGGATGGCAAAGCTCTTTAGTGCCACTTATATATCAACAGATTTATGATTCTCAAGATTTCTATGGAAAAATTAAAACGGTTTTAACCGTACATTCTGTAGATGAATTAAGTATTTTTTCACGAAGTGCGTATGACAAGGTTGGTGTCACTTTGCCAGATTCAATTAAAGGAGATACTGTTAACTGCTATGAAGCAGCAGCCCCTTTTGCTGACTTGATTGTGGCGGTAGATTCGCCATCTAACGATGTGACTGCCAAGCTATTAGAACTGCCTGGAATCCAAGCGAATAAAAAGAAACTTGTCTCAATATCAATTGATGATGAGGAATCGCCAAACTTTCACGTTACTGCTGATGCACTAAATGAAGAATTGACGAAACATTTCGCTTAATTTATCGTAGCAGTACCTCCTAAATAACCATAAATGAAAAATAATATATTGAACACAGCCCTTGGTATGTGTCTCATAGGTATGATATTCTTATCCGCCTGTGAAGAAGCCGCAATACCTGTCAGTGGAAATGATACGCCGATAAAATTGGATACCATTTCCTTTCCAGTTGTCAATGCAATAGCATATCAATCACCGCCAGAAATGGGAAAAACAAGCTATTTATATTTCGGCAAAGAAGATGGTTATGTTTTTCATTATAGCCTTCTGCAGTTTGACAGTATAAGTGTCACGGCAAACACACCATTTTCTTCTTTTAACGATTCTCTCATCATAGTAGATAGTTTGAGTTTATCCTTACGGTTTGATAATGATTCTATTGCAAATGATGAGCGTTTTATCCTTCGATATTTTCCAGATGGTGGTGATTCTGTTTTTAATGAATTAGAATCAAATTACTTAAATTTTGATCGTTCAATTGCATCGGAGGTTATAAGCACTGGAAGAATGGTTGTTGACTCTGTGGATACGAATAAAACCGAAGTGAATTTACGATTTTTAATGGATCCTGAAATTATTAATGCATTTATGGACACAAGTGTTTTGGCTTATAATCGTTCATTCCTTGTGGAATTAGAAGATGAGTCATCTGAGTCATTTTATTTTCATAGCATAGAACTGATAGAAGGGACAAAACCTGAGCTAACTGTTTTCTTTAGGCAATTTGCATCAGATACTGTTGTGTTGGATACATCATCTCGTAATTATCAAGCAGTGGCAGACTTATCCATGATTACTTCCAAGCCAATTACACATGAAGATTCCACAACATTATCTGTCAGCATTGCGAAAGGTTTAAAATCAATTGTTTATGTCGATATGGATGGGTGGGAATTGCCACCAAAGGCAATCGTCTCCTCTGCAGAAATATTATTTAATCGAGTGGAAGCTGATACAATTGAGACATATAAAGTAATTTCACATCCAATCATAAGCGAAGGAGAATATGGGCAATTTTCCACATTTACCAATGATCCGTATGACGAAGATTTGAATTATTTTACCACAACAGAAATTATTGATAATGTCATTACGATTAATCATCGCCAAGCGGCCACCGATATTGGGCATAAGAATTATACGAACTTTGGGTTTAAACTTCAATCGAGCTTCAATAATGATCCATTTCAAACTGTGCGGTTTTTTGGGTTAAATAATTCGGATTATATTCCATTTATGAGAGTGATTTATGTTATCCCTTAAAAAGCTAAGTATATTCTTTGTATTTATTGGGTGTTTAAGTGCACAATCTGTATTTAATGCTTATGGGCTTGGTCTTTCAAAAAGCATCCATCATACATCATCTGCGGGTGTGGGAAGTATTGGACTTGTTCCAACATTCCAGCCTGGGGTTTCGTTTGATAATCCTGCTACTTGGCCCGGATTAAATTTTGCTTATGTAAGTGGATCGTATGCAAATCGACAAATTGAAATTGGTGATAATAGTCATACAAACTATGGGAACGGATTTGAGAAGATTCAATTTGTGGTTCCAATCAAAAATCGTTTTGCGATCGGGTTTTCACTTAAACCAGTGAATGATCATAATGCGTATTTTATAACAGATTCAACTCAAATAGATTTTCAGGGAAAAGATCTCACGTTTAATAAAGAATTTCGTTCCGGCGGTGGTATCATGGCTGGATCATTTGGATTGGCTCTCCCCATGAATAACAGAATGGGAATAGGATTGTCATTTGATAAGTTATTTGGATCTTCTCAGGACGAGCAATCACTAATATTAAATTCTATATATTATCGATTATTTAATATAAAAACATATAGTGGCTCCGTTTTCAATATCAATGTTGCAGGAAAGTTTTACGAAGGTCATACAGTAATGATTACTGGGTATGCGCGGGTAAGCATGACAGGAAATCCGGTGTCCAGTACGCAATATCAATTTGACCTATTTGAAGATAGAAATAATAATTATTCTTTTGATTCGGATGATTATCCTGAAAATGTTGATGTAGACACGATTAATGTTTCCAATATTTATGCGCCCAGTAGTTTCAGTTTTGGTTTAAATGCCGCATTGAATAACGACATCAATATATTTGGAGAATTTCAACTCTGGAATGATCAAGCAATAAATGATAATTTTTCCAGTATTTATACAGATCAAATCGGTTCAAAAAACCATATCGGTGGTGGTGTGGTTCGCTTTGGAAAAATGGGCGCACGATCATGGCAGGATAAAATCACAATGCGATTTGGTATTTTTAAAGAATCTTATACTTTAAAGAATAGTGGAAGAAAGATAAATGAGAATGGGATTTCTGTGGGTATTGGATTTAAATTTGCCGCCACCGGAAACCAGTTAGATGTCGCTTATCGAACCGGTGCCAGATCCATTACGAATGATTATAAAGAGACAATACAAGAATTTACGATAGGACTAAGCTTGGGGGACGTTTGGTTTCTCAGGAGGAGAACAAAGCAATGAAACAAAAATCATTAATACATAAACTTCTATTATTAAGTGTGGCATCCGTATTCATTACAATGTGTACGCCACCAGAGCAATCTGATGCAGATGCGGATTTTGCAGAACGAGCTCGCCTTGATTCAATTCGAGAAGTGCGTTGTCCAAGAGTTTTTAGTAGTGCAGCAGAATTTTATAAAAACCGTGACTGGGGCGCTACTGTTAGAGCCTATGATGAGTTAACTGAATTGGGATGTGATCAAGACGATCCAAAGGAAGTATACCTTTATTATGCGATTGCTTACGAATATATGGGAAAATATGATAGTTCTGAAATTGTCTTATTGAAGGGACTTACTTTTCTTCCGGATAATGTTGATTTAAGAAAACGCCTTGCATATTCTTATGATAAACAAGGGAAATCCAACCTACGGATGGATGAGTTGGATAGGTTGACATTTCTTGCCCCAGAAGACCTTGAGATAAAAATTGAGTTGGCAAAATTATATGGTGAAGAAGAAAGGTTTGATGATCAAATTGCTGTTTTGAATGCCATTATAAAAATAAATCCCACGAACGAAGGCGCCCAAAGCGATTTGGCGCGTGCCTATGAGTTAAGTGGGCGAGATCCATTGGATGTATATAAAAAACGATTTGATAATAATCCCGATAATATCTCTTATGGATTAGATTATGCTGAAAAACTACTATCAGGTGATAGACCAGATGATGCTGCGAAAGTATTAAAGCAAGTTGTGGCAGCAGATCCATCGAGTAAAGTCGCTTATAGAAAATTGGCCGAGGCATACGATAAAGACGATCGATTGGCAGACGCCGCTAAAACCTATGAACGTCTCTTTCGTTTAGATCCCCGTGATTTTCGTGTAGCTGTAAAAATAGTAGACGTATATATAGAAGAGCAAGACTATAAGTCTGCATTCGACTGGGCAGATAAAGCGGTCACTATTTCTGGGGAGGGTGAAGCTTTAGGCGCCAAAGGAAATGTATATTATAAAGCATTCCAGGCATGCCGTACAGGAGAAATTTCTGTCGATGACCGTGTGGTTGCAACACTGGCTTTCAATTTATTTTCTGATGCAGAAAAAAGTGGATTTTCACGGTATAGCCGTTCGAAGGATTGGTTAAAAGAGAATGAAGTATTATTTGGAAAGCCACAATGGTTTATGATGGATGCAACAGTCAAAAATCGTGGATATGTAAAGGCTGGTAGCAGTTGTTATAGCTGGGTATCTGAAAGGCTGGATAAAGGAAAAGGATGGTAAACCGTGGCATCCGCGAAAGAGGCTTATACTTTTCTACAAAATACCGATTCTGAACTATATGATATATTAAAGCGTGAAATTTCTAGAGAAGATCAAACTCTGGAGTTAATCGCGTCAGAGAATTTTGTAAGTTACCCTGTTCTCGAAATGGCCGGCGGAGTCATGACAAATAAATATGCCGAAGGGTATCCCGGTGCGCGATATTATGGAGGATGCGAGCATGTAGATGAGGCTGAAAACTTAGCCAGAATTCGTGCCCAAAAATTATTCAATTGCGAATATGCCAATGTGCAGCCACATTCTGGTTCTCAAGCAAATATGGCCTCCCTCATGACTTTTCTCAATGTGGGCGATACGATTATGGGGTTGGATTTGGCGCATGGCGGGCACCTAACACACGGTAGTCCGGTTAATTTTTCAGGAAAACTATATAATGTTATCTCCTACCAGGTTAGTCCAGAGACGGGTCGAGTTAATTTTAATGACTGTCTAAAATTAGCGAGAGAACATAAACCCAAATTGATTATTTGCGGTGGTAGTGCTTATCCTAGATTTATTGAATTTGAACAATTTCGTAAAATTGCAAATGAAGTGGGTGCGTATTTAATGGCGGATATCGCCCATCCAGCAGGATTGGTAGCCACAGGGATCCACCCATCTCCAATGCCATTTTGTGATGTGGTGACAACCACCACGCATAAAACACTTCGTGGCCCAAGAGGGGGCATGATTCTAATGGGAAAAGATGTGGAAAATCCATGGGGTAATGTGGCGCCCAAATCGGGTCGGACAAAAATGATATCTGAACTATTGAATTCCACAGTTATGCCGGGAATTCAGGGTGGTCCGCTGATGCATATTATTGCTGCGAAGGCAGTGGCCTTTGGGGAAGCTTTAAGGCCGGAATTTACCCTTTATACGAAACAAATAGTGGATAATGCCCAAACAATGGCTGATGCTTTATTGCAAAAAGACTATCAATTGGTTTCTGGGGGTACGGATACACACGTAATTCTTATTGATCTGACCCATAAAGGCGTGACGGGGAAAGCGGCTGAAAAAGCATTGGAAAGGGCGGGAATTACTGTCAATAAAAACATGATTCCATTTGATAAGCGCAGTCCCTTCATAACAAGTGGTATGCGTGTGGGAACGCCAGCTATAACGACGCGCGGTATGGGCAAAAACGAAATGAACCACATTGTAGATCTAATTGATCAGGTCATTTCAGACATAGAAAATGATGTAACCATCGATCGCGTAAAGTCAGAAGTCAACACAATTTGCGAATCATTTCCATTGTATCGTGAATTACACGATTAAGATTCCGAACTTCACTCAACACGGTTTCTCCAAATCATTATTGAGTCTCGTAATTTTTGCGGGATTAGGCTGTAGCCCAAAATTGGTTATTCTTCAGCAAAAACCGGAATGGGCGAAAGGTGGCTATAACTATTATGTTGGAAGAATAGAACATAAGCTATCGAAAAGTAAAAATGATCCTGTTCTATTTCAACAAGGATGTCAGGCGTTAACACAATATACATTTGGTTTTTTAATGGAAGAAGCAGATCGAATTATAATGACAGATTATCTGGGTGGGAAAAAAATATTTATGGAAGCAAATCTTCATTTTGGTAGAGCTGTAAACTATGGTAATAAATCGTTATCATTGAAATTCGATCAATATGATAATTGGATTAGCAATCAATCTGATCAAATTCCAAATTTTACCGAAGCAGATATCCCCTATCTATTTTGGACAGCCGCTGCATACGGTGGTGCGATTAAATCAAGCAGGGGTAATCCTGAGTGGGTAGTGTTGCTCCCTAGAGTTGGCCAATTGTTGGAAGTTGGTTTGAACATTGATCCTGACTGGAATAAGGGTGCATTATATTCAGCAATGATTTCCTACACCATGAGTCGCCATGACCCACCGAAAGAGAAAGAAAGGGTTGCAGAGGACTACTTTAATAAAGCTGTCGCGGCTTCCAATGGTTTAGATATTGGTACATATGTAAATATGGCCGAAAGTGTATCCATCCCAACGCAAAATAAAAATCAATTTACTAATTTGTTATATAAAGCATTAAACATTGATATAAAAGAAAATACAGATTTAGTTTTAACGAATCAAATTAACCGAAATAGAGCACAGTGGCTACTGGATAATATTGATGAATACTTTTATTAATCTAAAATTATGAAAAAACGCATTATACCCATCCTTATTATTTGTCTAACGATTCATTCCTTATGGGCAAAAAAAATTATCGTTAAAATGGCAACATTGGCGCCGGAAGGGACTGAGTGGCATGGTTTGCTTGTTGATTTAGGTCAACAATGGACGGAAGCGACCAATGGCGAAGTACGATTAAGAATATATCCTGGTGGTGTGGTAGGAGACGAAAGGGATATGATCAGAAAGATGCGAATCGGTCAAATTCATGGTGCAGCTATTTCCAATGAAGGCATGACTGAAATCAATCCATATTTCACAACTTTCTATATGCCAATGATGTACCAAACATATGAAGAGGTAGATTTCGTTCGTGAAAATCTCAAAAATGAATTACTTTCGGAAACTGAAAAAAATGGATTTAAAATTCTAACAATGGTTGATGTAGGGTGGGCTTACTGGTTTTCCACAGAACCGATTTATACACCTGAAGACCTAAAAAAGAATAAAATATTTATCTGGGCTGGAGATTACAAGTCTGCCCAACTATATGAAAAGCACGGTTATCAACCCGTGCCTTTGGCAATGACCGATGTCCTTTCGGGGTTACAAACTGGTTTAATCACCTCAATTGGGTTTAATCCTATGTATGCATTGGCTCAACAATTATTTGGTATTGCCGATAATATGCTCGATATGAAATGGGGCAATTTGACAGCTGCAGTCATCATAGATTTAAAAACTTGGCGAAGGATTAAACCCCAGCATCAGTCGGCCATGATGGCTATTGCAAAAAATATTGGTGATGGGTTTCAAGAAAAAAATCGGCATGAATCTGATAAAGCGATTACGGTAATGCAGAGTCATGGGTTACAGGTAAATAAACCTACTCCTGCCCAGGTTGATATTTGGCATAAATTAATTAATAATATGGCGCCAGATTTTCGAGGGACGGTGGTGGAAACGAAGGCGTTCGATCGTCTCATGGAAATCAAAAAAGAAATGAAAACCCATTAAGTCACTATTCCTTTTACCCATATTTAAAATTAAATCGATTGAACAGGTTGTGACACAATCTGTTTTTATTGCCCTGGTTTTACTCCCGGCTATTGAAGTAATTACACGAATATTTGGCACCACGGGTGTAGTCGCTTCACCAGTATTGGTTCAACATTTAACGCTATGGATTGGCTTTTTGGGTGCCGTAGTTGCGGCAAGACGGAATAAGCTTTTAGCATTAACAACCGAGCCTTTATTCGTCGTGAATCCTACTATTAATTGGTCAAAGTTTATCGCTAAAATTGCAACGATATTTCTTGTATTAACGTTGGCAGTTGGTAGCTGGGAATTAATCAAAGTTGAAATGGCTTATCCTGTGAATATTGCACCCTATTTACCCAGATGGGTTGCACAGCTTGTCATGCCAATTGGATTATTTCTTATTGCGGTACATTTGGTTAAGAATGGATATAAGAAATGGCAGAATCGGGGATTTCTTCTCGTGGGAGTTATTCTATTATCCCAGTTAGATCATTTTGATTATTTACGGGAATCCACAGTTTTTATGTGGTTGAGTATTCTAATAATTATACTGACCCTTTACAAAGGGGCCCCGATATTCGTTGGGATGGGTGGATTGGCTATTCTTTTTTTCTGGCAAGACTATACACCGCTTTCTGCGATTTCAGCTGAAACCTATCGAATCGTAGTCTCTCCGACATTATCGACGATTCCTTTATTCACATTGGCTGGATATATATTAGCTGAAAGTAAAGCTTCAGAGCGTCTTGTTCGTTTATTTCGGGCTTTATTTGGATGGATTCCTGGTGGCACTCCAATCGTTCTCGTCCTATTATGCGGGTTTTTTACGGCATTAACGGGTGGGTCCGGTGTAACGATTCTTGCATTGGGCGGACTGTTATTTCCTTTGCTTATGAAGGAAGGCTACTCAAAACATTTCTCGTTAGGTCTTATCACAGTTGCAGGGTCATTGGGCCTATTGTTTCCACCCAGTTTGCCTTTGATTATATATGGCGTAACGGCGGCAGTATCGGTAAAAGCAATATTACTGGCTGGTATTATACCAGGGTTCTTAAGACTGGCAATGGTGGGAGGTTGGGCCGTATGGCAAGGTGAAGCACAGCACGTGAAACGCCATCAATTTAATTTATCGAAAATTAAAGAATCCATCATTGAGACGAAATGGGAAGCAATGATACCTTTTTTAATTTTGTTTGGCATTTTTGGTGGTTTTACAACATTGGTTGAAACGGCTGCAATGACGGTCGTTTATGTATTGGTTATAGAGGTTTTTGTTTATAAAGATCTAAAGAGTAAAGATTTGAGGCGAATTATCTTGGATTGCGCCACATTGATTGGTGGTGTATTGATTATCCTAGGTGTGGCCATGGGGTTAACCAGTTATTTAGTAGACGCACAAATTCCTTTTAAACTTCTGGCTTGGGTGCAAACTTTTATTAGTTCGAAATTCGTCTTTTTGTTGATGTTAAATATTTTCCTTCTTGTTGTTGGATGTATGATGGATATTTTTTCGGCCATTATCATTGTGGTGCCACTCATTACACCATTGGGTGCATATTTTGGTATAGATCCCGTCCATTTAGCCATTATTTTTATTGCGAATTTAGAACTTGGTTTTTTAACGCCTCCCGTTGGTATAAATCTCTTTTTATCCGCTTATAGATTTGACGAGAATATGCCCACGATATATAAATCCACTTTACCATTCTTTATGGTCATGCTTTTGAGTGTTTTGGCCATCACGTATATTCCGATTTTATCTACATGGGCTGTCAATTAAATATTGTACAATTCCTTGCCTCGATAGATCAGAATAGGGTAATTTCAGACAAATAACAGGAGTGCCAATAAAACATCGCTAACGGTTGATACGTTTCAAAAATCAAAAAAACATTATACCCCGAATCGGGGAAAGGACTAATTCTATGAAACGAATATATTCAATTGTTGCGGCGCTTCTGCTTTTTTGCAGTCCGTCCCTCAATGCTCAAAGTGAAGCAGGTGCTATATTTCTGCTCATATCTCCTGGTGCCCGAGCCGGAGGAATGGGAGAAGCACAAGTGGCCGTTGCCAATGATGCTTATGCCAGCTACTGGAACCCAGCAGGGCTCGCATTCCAAACTGGATCTGAAATTGCATTTATGCATGTGAATTGGCTTCCAAATTTAGCCGATGACCTCTACTACGAATTTTTAGGATTTCGAAAGACGTTCCCTACATTGGGTACGCTCGGTGGGCATCTAATCTATTTGAATTTGGGTGAACAAGTACGAATGGATGAATATGCCCAATATCAAGGAAAATTCACATCATATATGACGGCAGCAGCCCTTTCTTATAGTACAAAGCTTTCATCAAAATCCTCTTTTGGAATGAATGCAAAAATATCCTACCAGCATTTGGTAGAATTGGGGACTGGATCTGAAAAGGGTAAAGGGACTTCCACGGATTTTGGTTTTGATTTAGGATACATGCATAAAGAATTTTTAACACCAAAAATGGATTTAGGTGTTACCATGACTAATATTGGTCCAAAAGTATCATTTATTGATCCGGATCAGGCAGATCCTCAACCCACAAACTTGACCCTTGGACTGGCATACGAATTATTCAAAAATGACTATAACAGTATAAAAGTAGTCTATGATGTTGATAAGTTATTGGTGGCCTCATATCCGGATATGGATTGGGATGGAGATGGCATTGTAGGTGGATATGATAGTGATGGAAAAGAGGCGGTAAAAAATGCAAATTACAATCATAATGGCGTATTAGAAGCAGCCCATAAAGATCGATTGTTTAAAGCAATATT
Source organism: Fidelibacterota bacterium (assembly GCA_018674655.1). Lineage (GTDB taxonomy): Bacteria > Fidelibacterota > Marinisomatia > Marinisomatales > TCS55 > TCS55. The sequence goes on from JABGZQ010000034.1 coordinate 12,309, forward strand.
TACATCCTGGATTGACGACTGGCTATTGGGCGGGGACATCGATCGATCTCCCGCTGGAGAAGAATCAGACAGAAAAATTGGTGGTTGGGAATGGGCTGGCGATGCGAATGGAAATGGAGATCGCGACCCTGAGGAAATGATAAATACGGCCAATGAATATGGTGCCAATTTTGGAGACGACAACTGGGGTATATATAATGAGTGGGGTCAAAAGGAAGTCGGGTCAGCCAAAGACCGTTCTATTTCAGATGAATTAGATAAATTGGTTCATAACTTTGGGTTAGAGTACTGGTATTCGTCCTATTTCGCATTGAGAACAGGTTATTATTTTGACAAAACCGGGAAAATTCAAAATCCCACTTTTGGTGTTGGTTTGCGATTTTCTAACTATGGTTTCGATTTTGGATATACTTCTGGACAACCAGGTCACCCGTTGACCAATACCATGCGATTTTCTATGAATATTCAGTTTTAACCTGATTTTCGAATGAATCTCTCCTCATTGAGCAGGTGGACAATTGTCCTGCTGCTTTATGCACTATTCCCCGTAAATACCCAAGTATTGGGAGATCTTAAAGTTGCCGTTATTCGAGTATCGTTTCCGCTTCAAGATTACCCCGGGGTTACTGGAAATGGCGATTTTCTATATACAGAAACACCAATCGAATGTGGTAACTATACTTTAGATCCGCCTCCTCATGACGGCCATTATTTTATATCTCACCTTGAAGCGGTGAATAATTATTATCGAACTGTTTCCTATGGTAAATTTGGAATTGATTTACAGAATTCAACCGTTTTTCCATTAGACAATGAATCCAGTTATTTAATCAATACACCCATGAATTATTATCATGAGATTGGGCAGGATGAAGTTCATGAAAAACGGATAACTGAACTGTTAAGAGATGCTGTTACTCATGCATATGAAGTAGATAATATTGACTTCAGCCAATTTGATTTAATTACGATTGTGCATCCCGGTGTGGGGCAGGACTTTCAATTGCCTTTTCTCGATCCAACGCCAGAAGATATACCTTCCACCTACGTGGATGAGAATATGGTAAACACACATATGGATGGATCAATTCAAGTGGGTGTCGCAAATATTTCACATGGGATTATAATTCCTGAAACACAAAATCACCTTTTTTATGACGAAACATTATTTAACCAACTGAATAGCCCCTGTGACATCCAATACAGTATTACGGGCACTTTGACCATGATGGTTGGATTTGCGGTGGGGTTACCCCCATTATGGGATTTAGAATCCGGCCTATCTGGTGTGGGCGTTTTTACTCTTATGGATCAGGGTTCTAATAATGGAAGAGGAATTATCCCTGCACCACCAGACGCATGGACGCGAATTTATGCTGGTTGGGAGGAAACAACGACTTTCACATATCCTGGAGAATTGTTCATCCAAAGTGGAGCGATTAATAGTGTTGCCAAAATTCCAATGAGCACTGATGAATATTTTTTAATAGAAAATCGAAATAATTGGTACCGAGATGGTGTGAGCATTGATTCGGCCCGATATGGAGTCTGGGAAAAAACGGAAACCTATCCTCCTTTTATTCATGTACTGATGGATTCTGTGGGTGTTAAAAAGAATGCATATGGTGTAATAACAGATATCCCCAATTATGATTTGGGTTTGCCAGCGTCAGGGCTTTTAATCTGGCATATTGATGAACAAATAATACGTGGGGGCCTTAATTCATTTTCGGTCAATGGAGATCGAAAACATCGAGGAATCGATTTAGAAGAAGCAGATGGCGCCCAGGATATGGGTTATGTATCAAATTTATTTACGGATCCATCTTCCGGATATTGGGGCGATATGTGGTTTGCAGAAAACCAAGAATATTTCCGCGCCAACGCAGAAGGAAGTCTGGATTTCTCTTCATTTACTTATCCCAATACAAAATCCAATTCCGGCGCCAATTCGGGAATAAATATCAGCAATATATCAAAAGCTGAGGAAACCATGTCATTTACTTTGTCATCCAGTTATGATGTGACCTATTTAACCAAAAATAATAAATCCATCCTATTTCAATGGGATGTGGATGGGGACGGCGATTTGGATTTTGTAGGCGAAGGGGATTCGCTCTGGTGGGGTGATGATCTAAATAATATAAATGCATTCTATAAAAATGATGGTGAGGACCTACAAATATGTGTGGCGCAAAGCTCTATTATTACAAATTTGGCCGTTATAAGTAAAAAAGATGATAAAATACAATTAAAATGGTTTGAGTTTGACTTTGATACAAAAAACTTTATACTTATTTGGAAGAACTGGAAACCAGATGCTGGATCAACTCGGTTACTTAAAGCAGAATATGTTCCAGATAAAAAGATATGGATTTTAGTTAATGATTCACAATTTATCGTTTCTGAGGGTGAATTTAAAAAAACGGTTCAGCTCCAAGATGATTTACCATACAGACAATATTCGCCCCTTGATGTTAATCGGGGAAGTCGTTATTATTTGAATCCTGAAGGATTAAGCTTTTCCTCTTCACCTTCAATAGAAAACTTCATATTTAAAGGAGATTTCAATTATTTGACATTGGTCGATTTTGAAAATGATGGGCATGCTGAAATAATTCTAACGGATAATCAAGGTAAAATCCATGCATTGGATTCTAAACTTATTTATAAAAATGGTTTTCCTATTGAAGCAAATGCTGTTGGTCCTATTTTAGGATTAGATATAATGGAAAACGAGAATCCCGAATTGGTTTACCAAGGTGGTGATGGAAGTATTCGGATCCTAAACAATGAAGGGGTTGAAATGGACCGGATTTCAACTGGAGATAAATTAAAAGGATTGGGAATATATGATGGGAACCATGCGATTCTTACTGAAAAAAAGATATATAAATACAAAAAGAGTTCGAATACGAGCGGGAACGAATGGAATTACACTTTTGGAACGCCAGATTTTTCACGAATTCTAAAGATAAATAAAACGGTAATGCATAATACATATTTATTGGATGAAAATTTAACGTATGGTTATCCTAACCCCACTTATGGTGAAAATGTTATTTTTCGTATTCAAGTTGGACAAGCAGAAAATATTGAAATTAATATATTTGATATAGCTGGCTTTCCCGTTGAAGAACTCAAGAAGGATTTCCAACTTCATAATATTTCCCTTACAAAATACACATTAAATGGCGTCGTTGAAATCCCTTGGGACGTATCCAACATTCAATCTGGCGTTTATTTAGCCAGAGTCATCGTGAATGGAGATGGAAAATCGCAGGAAAAGATTATTAAAGTGGGCGTGATCAAATAATGAAACTTCGTCTCTTATTATTTATTTCTTTTACTTTCGGGCAAGTGAGTTACAACCATCCCGAACTGGACTGGCAAACCATTGAAACAGACCATTTTCGGATTCATTATTATGCTGAGACGGAACAGTCCGCAAGAGAAGGGGCAACTGTGGCAGAGCGGATTTACCCATTTGTGACGGATTTATATCAATATGAACCATTCGATAAAACTGATATTGTATTTACGGATGTAGATGATATTTCTAACGGTGCCGCCTATTTCTATGATAATAAAATTGTGATTTGGACAAGCCCATTGGATTTCGAATTGCGTGGTTCTCATCGTTGGCTCCAAAACGTGATCACACACGAATTCACCCATATAGTTTCTATCCAGCGTGCACAAAAGTTTGGAAAGTCCATCCCTGGGGGATATGTACAATGGATAGGTTACGAAAAAGAGAAACGGCCGGATGTGCTCTATGGCTACCCCAATACATTGGCAAGTTATCCTATCCCAGGTACGGTGGTACCGCCATGGTTGGCGGAGGGGGTGGCCCAATATATGTATCCCGGTGCGGATTGGGATAATTGGGACTCAGTCCGAGATATGATTTTACGCGATAGAATTTTGAATGATAATATGCTCTCCTGGCGAGAGATGAATACCTTTGGTAAAAGTGGCATTGGAAATGAATCTGTATATAATGCAGGATTTGCATTATCACGCTATTTATCCGTTAAATACGGTCCTGAGTCATTAATGAAGATTATGGCTTCATTGCGCAAGCCCATGAATTATTCCATTAACAAGGGCATGAAAGACGGGACGGGAATAGATGGAAAACAAGTATATGATGAATTTGTAACTGTATTAGAAACACGATATGAAACTTTAGCGCTATCTGTTTTAGAGAATGAAGTGAAAGGACAAATAGTACAAGAGAAGGGAACGGCAAATTTATTCCCCATTTGGAATGAAAATGGCACCAAGATCGCCTACCTTTCCAACCAAGATCACGACTATTTTAGCAGCACTGATTTATTTATTTATGATCTGGCCACCGAGGAATCTAAGAAAATCGCCAAGGGTGTCATCGCTAAACCCACATGGAATGGCCAAAGTATTTATTATTCTAAAAGGGCCAATCTCCCCAATAAGGTGGGGTCAAAATATTATGATATTTATGCGTATAATTTTGAATCGAAAAAGGAGTCCCGGATCACCCGAGACGCGAGGGGTTTTTCTCCTGTATTTAGTTTAAGCGATAGTTCATTATTTTATTTATCGACTAAGGATGGTACCCAAAATATTTTCAAAATTAATCTTAAGTCAAAGTCTACCGAAAAATTAACCTCATATAATAATCAAGAAATAATCAGTGGTTTAAACTATGATGTGACGAAGAACCGCCTCATATACGATATGACCACAAATCATTTTAAAGATATTCATTATTTAAGCCTAAAAGACAGTACAACTGGGGAATTAATGGCAAATGAGTTATGGGATGAGCGTCAGGCAGATTTTACATCCAATGGGATGGTATATAGCGATGATCGGTCTGGTATATTCAATCTGTATTATATCGACGATAATAGACAAGGATATTTGACAAATGTTTCTGGTGGTGCATTTATGGCCAATATTCATGACACTGGTAAAATCGCCTATTCATTATTTGAAGATGGTGGATATAAAATAGCGATTCTGGATAGTATAACGGTGAGTGATGATGCCAACGTTGGATATACACCATTATATTTCCAGCGGAATAGTCGTTTATCCAATGAACCAATTGTTGAAGCAGATAAGTCAAATTCAACAAAATATATGGATCATTTTCCACCCATGTTTACCATGCCGAGGATGACCATTGACTATGGCACTTTTAAGCCGGGTGTTTATTTTTATTCGTCGGAGATTTTAGAAAAAGTATCTCTTATCGGGGGTGCGTCAATGAATCGATCGAGAGATTTGGATATATTTTTTCTATTTGAGTACAAACATCTTTACCCAACATTCTTTTTTGATATGTTTTACTTGACTCGAAATACTGAAGAACGCACTGCATATTCTGTATATAAATTGGACACAAATCTCAAATTTAGATTGATTGAATTTCGAGGTGGGTTACGCATTCCATTCTACGGTTCCAACATTGAACTATTTGGCAGCTGGTCAAGATTTCGCGCGTCTATTAAAGACGAAGTCGTCGGGGAACCACAACTCCAATCGGGATTCGGTTATGATTATTTTCAAGGAAATAAAGCAGGGTTAAATTGGTCCATACAACAATATAAACGTCGAATAGATCAAAATATTAACCCGGTGGGATTTGAAGCGAATTTGAGTCTGGTCCAAGAATGGAATCAGTTTATAGATGGATTAGATTTATCTGAATCGGGTACATTGATTTCCACGTTTAGTCAACATAATCTCGTAAGGGCAGAAGTGAATGGAAAATATTTATGGGAGATTCCAAAGACAAACCGCTGGACCATTTCCTTAGGTGGGCAAGCCGGATGGATTTCGAAAACATCTGTTGATTCCTTTTTTTACTTTTTCGCCGGTGGATTGCCCGGATTAAAAGGATATCCTTTTTATAGTATTGAGGGAACAAATATGGCTATTGGAGAATTGGGATTGCGAGTACCTCTTTTTAGAGAAAAACATTTCCCCATGGGTTGGTTTACGCTTCAGCATGGTACCATTGGGATTGTGAGGCAAATGGGTGATGCTTGGAATCGTAGTATATCTACATTTAATGCCAAACAATCGGCTGGAGTCGCATTGAGGTTTTCCGGGTATTCATTTTATAATTACCCCACATCTATCGGTATAGAAATGCATCGAGGATTGAACACATTTGAGATGGATATCGGTGATGGCCGGCTCATAAATTATGGGCAAGAAAATAGATTCTACTTTACTGTTTTATTCGGGTTTTGATATGAGAAAAACCATTCCATTCATTTTTTGTTTCTCCATTGGGTTTGGTCAAGTAAGCCCCTTAGGCCCTTCAAATTTTACCATTCAAAAAGATTCTATCGAATTGTCTTTACCTGCCAAGGCCATGTTCAAATCCTTGATCCTTCCAGGATGGGGACAAATTCAAAATAGTGATCCCTGGTGGAAGCCCGTGCTTTTTGCAGGCGTAGAGACAATCGGTTGGGTGTCTTCCAGTCGTTATAGCGGCCGTGCAGAGAGTATTCGTAGGGATTTTGAAGCTTATGGTGATATTCACTGGGGGTTAGAGAGGTGGTACATTAGGACACAAACTATTTTTCCAGATAATTGGAATGATATAATTATTGGCACACATAAGTTGGGTTTAAAAGTAGACGGGAATTATTATCATTCGGATCAGTTATCAGAATTATTAAAGGCATATTCATGGTCGGATATATCAGTAATTCGAGATCGAGATTTCTACGAAAATATCGGTAAATACGACCAATTTGTTGGGGGATGGGATGATGAATATGATGATCCATTTGACTCAGAAGGTAATTGGTGGTCCGTTAAAAAAGAAGATGTAGAATCGATTATTCTCACCAAACAAAAAGATTATTACCGAGATCTTCGTCACCAGAGTAATATCTTGAAACATTATTCCCGCTATGCCGTATCGGTAGTGATGTTTAACCATGTATTGAGTGGATTGGATGCAGCTTGGACTGCAAATAAACAGGATAAACATTTTCCAGAATTACATCTGAATTATGACCCATTAAATAAGTGGGGAGTTGGGGGTGTAGGAATAACATTTACGTGGTAAATTCCTCGTCAAAAAAATGAAAGAAAGAAAAAGTTTAATGCGAATTGCAGTGATTATTTTAAGTTGGTTAACGCTATTATTTACAGGATGTGCGGGAAACAAACCCATACGAGATATCGATTATACCGCCGAATATGAAAAAGGATTGGACGCCTTTAACAAAAAGAAATATGTCAAAGCCCAGCTATTGTTCAATACGGTAGTTATTGGTGCATCTCACACGGAATTGGGAGACGATGCGTTGTATTACTTTGGGGAGTCTCATTATTACGCCAAAGAATATTTATTGGCGATTGCGGAATACGACCGATTAATTCGAAAAATGCCCTTTAGTCCATTTGTGGAACAGGCAAGATATCGCATTTGTAAATCTTATGTCATATTATCGCCAGATTATTTTCGAGATCAAACTTATTCAGAGAAAGCCTTGGGTAAACTACAAGAGTTCATTGATGATTATCCTACATCTGAGAAAATTGTGGAAGCGCAAGAGGATATTAAAATATTAAGAAATAAAATGTCTCATAAAGCATATGAAACAGGCATTCTTTATATGAAGTTGGAAGAATATAAATCCGCATTACTAACCTTCGACCAAGTCACAGATTTGTATTACGATACGGATTATATAGACCAGACCCATCTAAAAATAATTGAATGTTATATCCAAAGGAAAGAAATGGACGAAGCGCGAGATCATTATGATTCAAACCGGAAAAATATTGAAAATATAAAAATGGATGACCTCGTCGATGAATGGTTTGTTAGGGGAGAAGTCTTTGACAGGATTGAGCTCGAGTGAAAACCTGTTTATTCGGTGGTACTTTTGATCCACCTCATTTCGGACATTTAATTGTAGCCCAAACCATTTTTGAGGCTGAACATTTTGATAGAATTGTATTTGTTCCCGCCTATATTCCACCCCATAAAAAAGAACGAAAAATATCTTCGGTGGAAATACGTCTTGAAATGCTCAAGATAGCCACAAAGGATAATCCCAATTTTGAAATATCCGATATTGAACTCAAGCGTGGCGGAATTTCTTATTCATTAGAGACGATCAAAACCTATAAAAAGGAAACTGGATTGGGACGAAAAGATTTATATTATCTCATCGGGAGTGATTCGCTTAAGCAATTTCAAGATTGGCAAGATCCAAAGGCTATATTAGACGAATGCCAACTGATCGTGGCCATTCGTCCTGGATTTAGACCCAGTGATATTCCAAATTGGATTTTAGCCAAAGTACAATTCGCGAATATTCCTCGAATTGAAATTTCTTCTACCCAGATTCGAGAACGATGGGTGGAAGATAAAACGATACGTTATATGGTCACACAGCCGGTCTGGACGTTTATTAATAAACATAATTTATATTGAGTTGGTCCAGGATGAATCAATTTTCAAATTTCTTTAACCCATTAAAATATCTCCTTTATGAGGAAGCCTTAAAGCAAGAGTTCGTTAACATAGAACGTGTTACATGTGTCAACCATGAAGGAAACGACCCCAATCGATCTATAACAATCGCTGGTTTAATTATATGTTAATGAGCCTCATTTTTCTGGCGGTAGGCTCAACCATGCTGTATTTTGGTGCAGAGTGGATTGTTAAGGGAGGTGTGAGTATTGCAGCGCGTCTGGGCATCCCCCCATTGGTTATTGGATTGACTGTTGTTGCATTTGGCACCTCACTACCAGAGCTTGTGGTGAGTATTATAGCGGCGATGGAAGGAAGTTCAGAAATTGCAGTGGGAAATGTGATTGGTTCAAATATTGCAAATGTGGGTTTAGTGCTGGGTCTCAGCGCATTAATCTTTCCAATATCAATTTATTATAACAATATTAAACGCGATTTATATATTTATCTGGCCGGTTCTGCTTTATTTGTGTTTTTCGCATTTGATGGACGATTAAGCCGATTCGAAGGGATGATCTTTTTTATTAGCTTAATATTTTATGTGTTGCTGAGTATTAGGCATCCAAACGGAGAAGAGACTTCATCAGAAGATAGGTTGGATGCACCCATGGGCCGGTTAGTGGCCTATCTAATAGGAGGTATACTATTATTAGGATTTGGTGCAGATTTGTTTGTGGATGGTGCCATTTTCATGGCCCGGTTGCTCGGTATTTCGGAGATCATTATTGGCATGAGTGTGGTTGCATTTGGCACCTCACTGCCGGAATTGGCTACATCCGCCATGGCAGCCTATCATAAAGAAAGTGCAATTTCCATTGGAAACATAATTGGATCCAATATTTTTAATATTTTATCCGTTTTGGGTATTTCCTCCATGATTCAGCCATTAGATTCTCCTAAATCCATCATGACATTAGAAGTCCCCATAATGATTGGATATGGTTTGGTTATGATTCTAATCGCAAAACTCAACCAACCCTTGCATCGAATTGCGTCGTCCATTCTTTTGGCGGGATATTTTATTTTTCTGTATCTCCTATTTTAACCGAGGATAAAAACGGTTAGATTAATCCTATGATTCGACTGGATAACGCCTCATATACCTATGCCAAAGGCAGTGGTGTATCGAATGTCAATATAACCTTTGGCGATGATGAATTTGCATTTATCATTGGCCCAACTGGCTCAGGTAAAACCACACTTCTCAGAATGATTTATATGGATTTAATGCCTCAAGTGGGAAAAGTGGTTGTGGATAAATATGATTCTTCAAAAATTAAACCTCGAAAAATTCCATATCTACGAAGAAAAATCGGCATGGTTTTTCAAAATTATCATCTTTTGGAGGATCGAAACCTTTTTGACAATATTGCATTATCCTTACACGTTATCGGATTTTCTACAAATGAAATTATTGACCGGGTGACGGAATCATTAGAAGAAGTGGGTTTGGGTGGAAAAGAAGATCGATATCCCGAAGAGTTATCAGGCGGTGAACAGCAACGTGCTTGTGTGGCAAGGGCATTGGTGAAGGAACCGGACATTATATTGGCAGATGAGCCCACAGGGAATTTGGATCCGGTCACGTCTTTTGAGTTAATTAAATTATTTGAAGAAGTGAATCGAGAGGGGACAGCTGTTATTATGGCGTCTCATGATTACAACTTAATTAAAGGTCGCGGGCATCGCATTGTGGAAATTCAGGATGGCACTGTGAGGCAATCCTAATGGACAAAATGATGTTTCTTCTATCGGAGGGAGTCAAAAATCTTTGGCGCCACAAACTCACAGCTTTTACAGCCATATTTTCTACATTCCTTACATTATCAGTGGCGGGATCGTTGATGATTGTGGGACAAAATACAAATAAAGTAATAGAGTACCTGAGAGGGAAATATAAGATTGAGGTGTTTTTTAATGAAAATGTACCTGATAAACAAATTGCAACTGTTGTTGAGGAGTTCAATAAAATTAATGGGGTGCGGTCCACCACGCTAATTTCGAGATCCGATGCAGGCAAAATATTTAAGTCTCAATTTGGAGAAAATATTTTAGATATTGTTGGATATAATCCATTGCCCGTGAGTTGTGTGGTGAATGTGGTAACGTTTCAAAACGATAAAATGAACGTTATGCCTATCGTGGAGCGTATCAAAAGTTTCCCCGAGGTGGATGAGGTATTATATCAAGGGAGACTCATTTATCGGATCGAAACGTATTATCAAAAATTCGTGCAAGTAATGACAGCGCTGCTCATATTGGTATTGGTTATTACGGTGCTCATTATTTCTAATACGGTACGGTTGACTATTTTTGCTAAGCATGAACTCATCCAGGCGTTGCAACTCATTGGCGCAACGCGATCATTTGTGAAAGCACCCTTTGTAATTGAAGGTGTCTTGCACGGGTTAATCGGTGCAACTTTAGCCGCTATTTTGTTAATTGCAGGTGTAGAGGTTGGGTCGGATTTGCTCTATTCGGTCAGCAAATTTAAAATCCAATACAGCCCATTTGTATTATTCGGAATATTATCATCCTTGAGTATTGTCATCAGCTTTTTAGGTAGCAGCCGCGCTATCTCGAGATTTTTAAAATAGAATCGATTCTCCCCTTGACTGATAAAAATCAAACCATCTAATTTTGACGGCTATGTACCCAAATTATATTCCGAATTTGACAGACAGAGAAGAAACAATCCTATCGGTTGTTGTGGAATCATATATAGAAGTGGGTATGCCGATTTCTTCTGGATATATAAAAAAGAATTGTGATTTAAATATTTCTCCAGCTACAATACGAAACGCAATGTCTTCTTTGGAGAAAAAAGGATATTTAACCCATTTGCATACATCGGGCGGTCGAGTGCCCACTGATATTGGATATCGATATTATGTGAACATTTTACCTGAACTTCAATCTTCAAATAATCCATTTTCAGAAAATATTGAACAAGATTTATTGATTATATCAAACAATGTGGATGAACTGCTGGATGCCACGGCATTTATGTTGGCAAAGGTTAGCCATATGTTCGGTGTGATATCTGTATCAGGATATCAGAGAAGTATCTTGACCGATATCGAATTGGTTTGTATTGAAGGTAACCGCGTGATGCTTGTATTGGCGATGGATACGGGCCTTGTGGAATCTATTGTTCTTAACCTCAATTTAGATATTAAACCAAAGCTAATTCACAAGATTACCCATATGTTAAAGGATAGACTCGTTGGGTGCACGCTTAAAGAAATTCAATTTTCAATTAAAAATCGATTAAATGATACAGAAATGTACTCCCATGAATTGGTTCAAATATTAATAAAAGACAGTTATAAGTATTTTAATATTGATAGTAATAAGTCAATATATACATCATCTACTAATGTATTACTTGAACAGCCTGAGTTTCAAAATATATCAAATTTTCAACGGATTTTACCTGCATTGGATAAAACATATTTAAATAACCATTTTAAAGAAAATTTTAAGGATCATTCGACACAAACACTCATTGGAAAAGAAAATGAAGATGAGCTTTTGAATGATTGTTCAATAATAACCACCCAGTTTGACAGCGGGCTCATTAAAGGAAGAATTGGTGTTTTAGGACCCAAACGCGTTCCATATATGTCGGTGCAAGCCATTCTGGAAAAATTTGCGGAGATTATTCACAATGCCCTCTAAAAAAACAGAGACAAAAACGAAAACCAAACCAAAATTAAAAAAACTTACGCCTACCGAAAA
>JABGZQ010000031.1 GCA_018674655.1 Fidelibacterota bacterium
GGGAATCATTTCAAACTGACACTACATTAGTTACGCTGACCTGGTCTGGTTTTTCCGATACGCCCAGCGGAGTCAGCCATTATGAATATAGCCTGGGTACTCAGCCCGGCGCCGGGAATGTAGTTGCCCGAACGAATGTGGGCCTGGCGGAGTCAATAGCCTTAAGCAGTCTGGATCTGGATAATAACCAGACCTATTACGGTACGGTGTATGCCTTAGACCTGGTGGGCAATGAGGCTTTTGCTAGTTCCGACGGTGTCACTATCGACCGCACCGGTCCTACCATAGGTACTATTGCCGATGGCAGCGGGGAGGATATTGAATGGGCCAATGTGAATACCTCCGCCAGTACCAACTGGAATGGTTTCGAGGACGTCAACGGCATCGCCAAATATGAGGTAGCCCTGGGGTCTGAAGCCAAAGGATCGGATATTGTAGGGTGGACGGATATAGGTACAGCCACATCACACACCTTTAGCGATCTCAATCTTGCTGATAATACACAATACTTCTTCAGCGTCCGCGCCACGGACGGCCTGGGCAATCTATCGGAAGTGGCCGCCTCCAATGGCTTTATGGTCGATTTCACTGCCCCGGGCATCTCTTCTGTTTCAGTACCCACCACCAATACGCTGTCCATTTTTGATAATGTTTCTATCGAAATGACCCTGTCAGAGCCGGTGTTGGCGGGCAATGTTAGTTTCAGTTCTGCCCAGGGCGACAATGTGGGCTTTACGCAGAATATTGAAGAACAGACAAAAATGATCATTACGCTTGCGGCACCCTTCACCGGTGGGGACGAGTTCACCCTGACTGTGAATGGTCTCAGGGACCGGGCTAACAATGTGACCGATAACCTGGAATATATTTACAATGTGGCGCTGCTGGCTGATTACGATGTGGATGGATCTATTGGTATTACCGATTTGAATACATTTGTCTCCGGTTGGGAAGGGAAGGACACCCAGTTTGAGATAGGGCCTGTCACTGGCACAGCACCGAACTTTAAACCTGCATTAGACGGCATTTACAATGCACGTGATGGTATGGTTTTTGTCCGCATGTGGCACTGGGATAATGATCAAGCAGGGAAATTGATGGCCAAAGCCAACCCACAGGTAGGCGTGCCACTGAATTATCATTATGATAATGAATTACTGACCTTTATGCCCCTATTGGAAACGGTTGCAGCAGAATTATTTTTTGATTACTCACCCATAGAAATTGGTGTTTCAATAAAAGAAAATAAATTAATACAGAAACGTGCTATGTCACTGAGTAAACAGGATACGGTGACCGGAAAAATGCTGATCCATCAAACATTGAACAAGGGTGATCAAATAAAGGTAAATCTCCAGCATTATCAAAAGCGGGACGTGACTATTGATCTTTCATATACATATATTAATAGCGATAATGATGTGATCAGTTCCGGCAATTTTGAAGTTGTACTCATACCGTTGCCCAAGGAATTTGCCCTCCATCAAAATTATCCCAATCCATTTAACCCGGTTACAACGATCCAATATGATTTACCAAAAGCTGCGCACGTACGACTCATTATTTATGATATTATGGGAAGGGAAGTGGCTACCATTTTAAATGCAGAAATGAATGCAGGTTATCAATCCATTATTTGGAATACGAGGAATAATTTCGGCAAACCAGTTTCTGCAGGTATTTACTTCTATCATTTGCAGACGAAAGGCTTTGTTAAGACAAGGAAGATGGTATTATTGAAGTAGTCTGAACGCTATAACCACAAATGAGCCTCACCAAAGCGTGGGGCTTTTTTGTTTATACCAAGGACAGGGTCACACCTTTTTACATATGGGCTCTTAAAATTTCTGTAATCCCCTTAATCGGACAATATCATCCTTTATTTTATTGTATTAAGCTCACCATTGGGGTTAAAATGAAGTAGCGTAGCAGATACTTGAAAAATTTAATTAATGCGAATGAAATATCCATATAAATCCATTTTGATTCTGAATGTCTTCTTGACATTGATGTTTGTGATTTCATGTGAGGATAAAAAACCAGATGAAATTGAAACAGTTCTCGATTGGAAAAATTTAAATCTTGCAGAAGATTGGCAAACGGGAAAAATTAATGTCGAAGGGATAGATACCGAAAGTTTGGAAAAAGGGATTAATCATGTTAAGTCTTTCTCGGGATTTTACAGTATGGCCATTGTTTATAAAGGTAGAATGGTTGTTGAAGATTACAAAAACGGTAATCAGAATAGTAAATATCCAGTTTGGTCTGTGACCAAAAGTGTACTGTCCGCTTTAGTCGGTATTGCCATAGACAAAGGCATGATCGCAGATGAATACCAAAAGCTTGATTCGTATTATCCTAATGTGGCTGACTCACTTAAAGGGGAAATTACCATTGCCCAGCTATTAACCATGTCTTCTGGTATTACCGATGATATTACATATTTAGCGGCTGCTTATCCATTGCAATTCATTTTAGAAAAAGATTTATTATATCCATCAGGTACTTATTGGAACTATACTTCTGCGGGTACCCATGTTTTGTCATATATTTTCACGGCGGGAACTGAACAATCGGCAAAAACATTTGGGGATACGCATCTGTTCTCAAAATTGGGTATTTCAGATTATAGTTGGTCCCAAGATGCTTATGGTATTTCTAATGGTGGTTTCGGTTTGGATTTGAAATTGAGGGATATGGCCAAATTCGGACAACTATTTTTACAAAATGGACAATCAGACGGAAACGAAATAATATCATCATCTTGGGTCAATAAATCTACGGAAATGATTGTACCATTTGACGCTAGTCAAAGTTGGGGGTACGGCTACCTCTGGTGGACTGCCAAAGTAAATGGCGTTAATATTTATAATGCTTTGGGTTATGCTGGGCAATTTATCTTTGTAGTTCCATCAAAGGCGCTTGTGATTGCAGCCACTTCTAATTCTTTACCGGTAGATGGTTATGTTGATGATCTTTACGATATCATTATGGATAAAATTGTGAGTAGTTTCTCGGCGATAAATGATCAATAAATCGTAGTAATATTAGTGTAATTTCAAATTATCAGGAATTCAAATGCGAAAATTAATCTTTTTCATTCCATTCATTTTATTGGCTGAAAGCCTCTTGCATCCGGATTCGCCTAAGAACCGTGATCACAATTCACTGGGTTTTGGTGTGGCAGGGGATGTAGCTATTTCTGATGGCGTCTTCTACGTCGGCCAAACTGGGTCATCTTTAAATAATGGTTCTGTCTATATTTATTCACCTAATGCCATTGGGGGCTTAGATCAAAACGAAATATTGGCGCCGATCCAGGGTGAGATTGGGTTCGATTTTGGTTTCGCCATTGATATAAATAATGACTTAATGATTGTAGGTTCACCCCATCGTGCTAACATCCAGGGCGGCGCTTTTCTTTATCAAAAAAATGATACTGATAAATGGACACTAATCAAGACAATTAGTCCCGATTCTGATGAATGGACCATGGATTTTGGATCCGAAGTCGCTGTTGGCGAAGATGTAATTTTAATTGGCGATCGGGATGCGCACAATGGAGAGGGGAAAGTATTTACGTTGTATAAAGAAGGGGAAGAATGGCGTACCGGTTCTCCGTTAAATTATAATTATATAAATGACGATGGCCATTTTGGACATTCCATTTCCATTGATGGGCAAAAAGCTTTAATCGGCTCTCGCGATGGCAATGTGGCCGTTCAATATGATTTTAACACAATGACCCATTCATGGACTGAAAGCCATGTGTTTTCTCCATACTATTACCAAAGCAATGGGCGTTTTGGGTTTTCAGTTGAATTATCAGGTGAATACGCAATAATAGGATCTCCGGGTTATGATAAAAAGGGATTTATTGAAATTCATAAATTGGAAAATGAATCATGGGAAAAAGTAACAAAAATCTCCAACCCTGAAGATGAAGTTGGTACTTATTTTGGCGCTTCCATTGCAATGGAAAACAACCAAATTGCAGTAGGGCATTTTAATGGTGAAAAATCCTTTATTTATTCCACTGAAGATTTTAATACATTCTCACTTTTCCAAACGATTGAATCACCATCATCTCACGAGGGTAAATTCGGCCGGAATTTAGAATTGATTAATGGTCATTTGACCATTGGAGCCACTTATGGGGAAAAAGCTTATATCTATAATACGGATGAAAATAATAATTGGGCCCTTAGTCATGATATTTCCAGCGATAATAAATCCGTGAGTATAAAAGGTGTAATAGTCCCCTGTGAAAATGGGAAAGCCGGGGATTATGACTGCAATAGTTTAGATCTAATGGCATATCTTACCCCAAGTGAACTCAGTGGCGGGGTTCGTACAGAACTGAATGATATTTGGGGCTGGACAGATTCCACGAGTGGTAAAGAATACGCACTTGTAGGATTATTCAATGGTACTTCTTTCGTGGATGTGTCAAATCCATTGATTCCATTTGTTGTTGGATTTTTACCGACGGCGACCACCAGTGCGACATGGCGAGACATGAAAGTGTATAAGGACCATGTATTTGTTGTTGCTGATAACGCAGGCAACCATGGTGTGCAAATTTTTGATCTTACTCAACTTCGAGGTGTTACAGAATTCACGGAATTCTCAATGACCTATCATTATGATCTAATTGGATCAGTCCATAATATTGCTATTAATGAAGAAACTGGTTTTGCTTATGCAGTTGGGATTGGATCTGCATCTTTAGATGAATATAAGTGTGGCGCACATATCATAGATATTAATGATCCTGCTAATCCAACTTATGCTGGTTGCTTGGGTGATAAAACAACCGGAAGGTATAATGATGGATATATCCACGATGGTCAGT
The DNA here is from genome assembly GCA_018674655.1 of Fidelibacterota bacterium. Classification (GTDB taxonomy): domain Bacteria; phylum Fidelibacterota; class Marinisomatia; order Marinisomatales; family TCS55; genus TCS55. The sequence continues at coordinate 4,856 of JABGZQ010000031.1, forward strand.
TTGTTATTTATAAAGGTCCGGATCAGAATTACCAAGGGAAAGAGATTGCGTTTACCTGCAATGAGACAGCTTTGGGTATTGCTGACGTAACAAATAAAGAAAATATAAAGATTATTTCAAAATTCGAGGATAATGATTTCGGATATATACACCAGGGATGGCTCTCTAAAGACCATAAATATTTCTTCGTCAATGACGAACTAAATGAATACTACGGGAATGATGACACCCAAACCACCCTGATCTTCGACCTTTCTGATTTGGACGACCCTAAGATTATAAATGTTTATGATTCCGGGTTGAACACTATTGATCACAATAATTATGTAAAAGGGGACTTGCTTTTTCAATCGAACTATTCAGCCGGGCTCCGCCTTTTATCTATAAAAGATCCAACCAATCCTTTGGAGTTAGCCAGCTTTGACACCTATCCTTCTGGAGATTATGCTTCATTTGTCGGCTCATGGGGAAATTATCCTTATTTTAATAGTGGCACAATTATTGTGAGCTCGATGGAAGAAGGGCTTTTTATTTTAAAACCATCTCCAGACGGGAACCTGGCCACTGGGGATGAGTCGATAATCCCGGAAAATTATGAATTAAAGCAAAATTATCCCAACCCATTCAACCCGACGACACAAATTCAGTACGAATTACCTCATAGCGGCAATACAACATTAAAACTTTACAATACGTTGGGGGTAGAGGTTATGACTTTAACTAATGCGTTCAGAAATGCCGGTACCCATGTGGTTCCTTTTAACGGAACCGATTTACCCAGTGGAATATATTTTTATCAACTTCGATCTGGTGATTTTATTAAAACCAGAAAGATGTCTCTATTAAAATAACAAAATTCCCGGGAAAAATTATAGTTGAAGTATCCTAAATTCGCCGGACGTTTTTTAATATAATACTAAATATTGGAGGGGTGGCAGAGCCTGGCTGATTGCACCGGTCTTGAAAACCGGCAAGGGGAAACTCTTCGGGGGTTCGAATCCCTCCCCCTCCGCTCATCTTTAATCGCAGAGCTCATTACGATGAGCAAGCCGGGTGAGGATTTAATTTATGTGGACTGTCTATATTTTAAAATCTGAAGAAGGCATGAACTACACAGGTATGAGTTCTAATTTCGCAGATAGGATTATCGACCATAATTCGGGCAAAAACTATACCACAAGACGTGGCACTAATTGGAAATTAGTTTATTCTGAGAAGTGTAAAAACGCTAAAGAAGCACGAACCCGTGAAAAATACTTCAAAAATAACGCGGGAAAAGAATGGCTCAAAAGAAGGGGGTATATTTAAAATGCTTCTTCACTGATCGTAATGAAATGTAGTTCAGCCCCTCCGCATTTTATCTATTTATTGATTTTCTCCTCAATTTACATCATGATCATTGCTTAATTTCCTCGTCAATTTTCTATGATAAATCCATCCGTAAAAGTTCGATTCGCACCCAGTCCAACAGGGGAACTCCATATTGGCGGTGCCCGTACAGCCCTGTTTAATTGGCTATTTGCCCAAAAAAATAAGGGACAATTTTATCTTCGTATTGAAGATACTGACCCGGAACGATCACAAGAAAAATATACGGAACAAATTTTAGAATCCTTATCCTGGCTGGGACTCCATTGGGATAAGCCGCTTCTATATCAATCGCAACGATTGGATGTGTATAAGGAAAGAGTGAAGGACCTGACTACTTCAGGCCATGTCTATCAATGTTTTTGCTCAAAGGATGATTTGCAGACGGCCCGAAACGAAGGCCATTATCAATATCCCGGAACATGCAGAAATTTATCGGAAGCAGATATTAAGCAGAAATTGAATCAAGGGATTGGATTCACCTTGCGATTAAGAATACCAGAAGGAGAGATCCGGTACAAAGATCAAATTTATGGTGATATTTCTGTAGACCATAAGGAGTTGGATGATTTTATTATTGTACGCTCAGATGGATCTCCAACCTATAATTTTGTTGTGGTGATTGATGACCATGATATGGGCATTACCCATGTCATTCGTGGAGAAGACCACGTTTCCAATACGCCCAAGCAGATCCAAATCTATAAGGCGCTTGGTTATGATGAACCCATTTTTGCTCATTTACCTATGATTTTAGGTCCGGATAAAAAACGATTGAGCAAACGCCATGGTGCACCCGGCGTTCAAAAATTTAAAAATGATGGGTATTTTTCTGGAAGTTTGTTGAATTATTTGGCCTTATTGGGTTGGAATCCTGGAACGGAAGAAGAAATATTTTCGATAAATGAACTGGCCGATGCATTTGATTTAAAACAGGTGCAGAAAAAAGGTGCCGTTTGGGATGAGAAAAAACTGCATTGGCTAAGCGGCCAGTATGTGATGGCAACATCCACTGACGATTTATTGAATGCCATTCGAGACAATGAACCTGATTGGGGCAAGGGGAGTGAAATCTCTTTGCTCATTTCCATTGTTGAACTCCTAAAAGTTCGGGCAAAATCGTTAATTGAATTTGTAAATCAATCAGAATATTTTTTCAATGATCCTGTAGCTTATGATGAAAAGGGATTGAAAAAAGCTTGGAAGGATGGTTCTGTAAATACACTTATATCTAATTTTGTCGAATCATTAATGACTTTACCCGCATGGCGCAAAGAAGAACTTGAAAGTACATTCAGATCATATGTATCAGAGAAAGAGTTGGGCTTGGGAAAGATTATTATGCCCGTTCGTTTGGCAGTATGCGGTACGTTAAACGGGCCATCTATTTTTGATATTATGGAATTAGTGGGAAAAGAAACTTGTATTCGACGTCTGGGTACGGCATTAGAAAGATTACCGAAATAAATGGAAGAAAACATCAAACCACGACATTTTATACAACGAATAATCGATGAAGATAACATTTCAGGGAAATTTGAAAATCGTATTCATACGCGATTCCCTCCTGAACCAAATGGCTATCTACATATTGGCCATGCAAAGGCTATTTGTTTAAACTTCAGTATCGCAAATGAATTCGGCGGTAAATGCAACCTGCGATTTGACGACACCAATCCAATTGCTGAAGAGGAAGAATATGTACAATCTATTCAAACGGATGTTAAATGGTTGGGATATGATTGGGAAGACCGATTGTATTTCGCTTCAGATTATTTTCAACAGCTATATGATTATGCAGTTGATTTAATTAAGAATGAAAAGGCTTATGTCTGCGATCTTACTGCAGATGAAATCCGAAATATGCGGGGTAACTTAAAAGAAGCCGGAAAAGAGAGCCCCTACCGTAATCGTTCCATAGATGAGAATATGGTCTTGTTCACACAAATGAAAAATGGCGATTTTTCGGATGGTAGCCATACGCTGAGAGCTAAAATTGATATGGCCCATCCTAACATGAATATGCGAGACCCGGTTATTTACAGAATTCTTCATGCCCACCATCACCGTACCGGAGATGACTGGTGTATTTACCCGATGTATGATTGGGCCCACGGATTGGAAGATTCGATTGAAGGCGTAACCCATTCTTTATGTTCTTTAGAATTTGAAGACCATCGTCCCATATATGACTGGTATTTGGATGCGTTAGGGGTTTATCACCCTCAGCAAATTGAATTTGCCAGACTAAACTTAAGTTATACAATAATGTCCAAACGATTGTTAAAGCTATTGGTGGATGAGGATCATGTATCAGGATGGGATGATCCCCGGATGCCCACACTGTCGGGGCTAAGACGTAGAGGGTATACCCCTGAAGCCATAAGAACATTTATGGATGAAATTGGGATTGCCAAACGGAATAATGTGATGGAAATGACAAAGTTGGAATCCACGTTAAAAGGTGATTTAAATAAACGATGTGAAAGACGAATGGCTGTTTTGAATCCGCTTAAAGTGATAATTACCAACTACCGTGAAGGGGAGGACGAATTACTGGATGCGATAAATAACCCTGAAGACGAGACGGCAGGAAAACGTCAAGTACCATTTGGTCGCGAATTATATATAGAGCAAAATGATTTCATGGAAGATCCACCGAGAAAATTTTTCCGATTGGGACCCGGTCGAGAAGTTCGATTACGTTATGCATACTTTATTACTTGCAATGAAGTGATTAAAGATGATGATGGAAACGTCATTGAATTAAAATGTACCTACGATCCTAAAACAAAAGGAGGTACTTCACCGGATGGGCGTAAAGTAAAAGGGACGATTCATTGGGTGTCATCGAAACATGCCATCGGTGCAGAAGTAAGATTGTATGATCGACTATTTCGCGTCCCCAATCCAGCGTCAAAAGAGAATTTCATTGACGCATTGAATCCAGATTCTCTCACCGTTTTGAAAGATTGTAAACTAGAGCCGGAATTGGAAAGCGCAAAGATAGGCATTCCAGTTCAATTTGAACGATTGGGGTATTTTTGCAAAGATCCCGATTCTAAAGAAACACTCATTTTCAATCGAACCGTTCCATTACGGGACTCATGGGCAAAAATTGAAAAACAATTACAATCGGGACAGAAAAATTAGCATTAAGAATAAATCTTAAAACCGAGTAATTTAGAAGCACATGTTTACCAAAACTAAATCAATCTTTTCTATACTTTTATTAGCTGGCGTCATATATGGTGCGCCACCCGCTCTTCATGTTTATATCATTCCTTTTGATAACACGAAAACTGATGTTGCAATTGGATGGCTCGCAGATGGTTTAGCGGAGATGGTGCATAAAACATTAAGCCAGCATGATCGTATTTATCTTAAGAATAAAGAAGGATTAGAAGAAATAATGACAAATCGATCATTGCTTCTTCAGCAGAGACCGGGGACGAAGAACCTACTTGTTCTTGGGAAATTTGAAAGGGCACTCAATAAAATAACCATTTCAATTCAATTAATTGATCTCGCTACGTGGGATGAACTTTCTATTAATAAACTACGCGGAGACTACAACAATATTAATGGCATTAACCAAAAGTTATCGGATACGATTAATACAATGTTAATGCCCTATTTACCCAAAGTTGAGAAAGGTCCCTATCCCACACTTACAGAAGGTAAACGGATGCGAACACCGCCTACTTATGGTGAAAAAGCAATTAATGTTGGTTCATCTATTGATGCGGCCATTATTGATTTAGAGAAAAAATTGGATTTAAATATTGGCGCCAGAGGCGAAATAGACCCCAAAGGTCTGCGGGAAGAAAACGGAGAATGGGTTCTGGACATTTCACAAAATGATTATGAGAACGATCGTCCGGAGAACCAATCAAACACCAATATGATGATGGAAGTTTTAACCAATTTAATGGACAATCCTTACCAGGTGGAATTGAAGCGACCTCAATTTAATTATGATCCGGATAATCGTAAAGAATTTCAAATAGTTATGTCGGTAAACTATGAATTAAAAGGGTCTATCATTAAAGATATGTTAACGTCTTTACCCTATTCTGGGCTCAAACAAGATGGCAACCTCACCGTCTTTTATTTTAATCGGGATAAATATAATTTTCCCGAAGAGATTACGCAAAATATTCAATTGGGAAAGTACCGTACAATTCCCGTCATTCAGCTCTTGGATTCACAAGGGAATCCATTGGCAGTTCTGGTTGATACACCCGATCATAATATTCATGGATTGAACAGTAAGCGCGTCTTTTATAAACCATTTCATTTCTTTTCTCCACTGATCGATTTTACTGTTGGCGGATGGTCTATGCAAGTGGCACTTGAAACTGTTGAAATTCCAGTGATATATACATTCAATATGGACGTGAATACTGCTGATAATATCAGCCGAATTAGTCTAAAATTCATTCCAGAAAATGAATTGCACGCTTTCTTGAGCAAACTGCTCTAATTAAAAAAAATATTATGAAAAATCGAATTTTGATATGCATCATGGCATTAGCTGTGCCCATTATTTTCGGACAAAATAAAGTGCCCACTATTAAATTGAAAAAGCTCAATGGTCAATCTGTTATGCTCCAGAATTATCTCAAGGAAGGTCCTGTCCTGATCAATTTTTGGGCCACGTGGTGCGCCCCCTGCATAAAAGAAATGGTTTATCTGGATCAATTTGAAAAAAAATACAAAGATAATGGGCTCTCCATTTTGGCCGTGAGCATCGATAGCCAAAAAAGCCTTTCCCAAGTAAGGAGTTATATTCGATCAAAAAAATACACCTTTGAAGTTTTCCAAGATCCAAATAGTCAAACCTTTAAAAAATTAAACGGCAACCTTATGCCTACCAACATCCTAATTAATAAAGATGGAAAAATACTCTGGAGACATTATGGTTATCTCCCGGGCGATGAGACCGAGATGGAAAAAGCAATAAGATCTGCACTCAAAATAGATTCATAATCTTATCATGAATTTCCTGGGTCGACCTTTATGGGCAATCATGCTGGTTAGTGTCGGATTTGGTCAAATTTCCATTTCCGGGAATGCTTACGTGGGGTATGGAAAAAGTACAAATGACTTCAATTTCTCTGAAGATCGCGTAGATTTAAATGGTTACTGGAATAACTGGACAGGATGGCTCCAGTTTGAGTTAGCTGACCCACCCCAATTAGGTCGGGATGTGAAAGGGCTTCGAAAGTTCCGTGTAGAATATTCTAAGAATTCATACACCATAAAATTTGGAGATCTTTACGAATTTTGGGGCAAAGGTTTGGTTATGAATATGGTAGACGATCAAGCCATTAATTTCGATACAGGAATTCGAGGCATACTTGTAAGTTGGTCAAATGATAAATACTATTATGATGCTTTAGGCGGTACACAAGAGATTTGGCGATCCTCAAACCAAGTAGTAGGCTTCGATGATCGCGTTCCAAATTACGGCATTGATAATAAAATGGTTGGCGGACGAGCGGGGATGATGTTTGATCAATCATTTATCGAGTTTCAATTGTTGAATGTAAATGAAGATCACCCAAATCCAGGGACAAAAATAACTGAAAACATTTCTCATAAATTATACGGTATAAACTTCAATTATTTTGGAAAATCATCAGATTTTTCAATCGAACTGGCAAAAAAAGATAGAAATGGATCGGGCATATATGGTGACGGAAATATTTATTTAGGTCCATGGTCAATAGGCCTTTCTTATAAGAATTATCTTTTTGCTTCTTTATCTCCATATGAAAGATGGGATTTTGTAAATAATACGGGTGGCGCCCTTACACTTCAGCAAATGCCAACTGTATTCAAAGAACATAACACAAGTCTGTTGGGGAAGATTACACATATAATTGATTATAACGATGAACTGGGATTTCACCTAAGGGCTGAGGGCCCCCTATTTGCAGAAACGATGTTAGCGATTCATTATTCCCAATCCAGTCGGCACAATGAATGGGTAATGGATCAAAATTGGGAATGGGAAAAAAGTGAAAGCAAAAAAATACACCCTTCCACTGACCCTTTATATAACCCTTTCAAAGAATATTTTGCTGAAATTAATGGTTATGCATTGGACAATAAATTCTATTATGTAATTGGATACGCCAGAACGGAAGATGTTGTGGATATTTATTTAAACCGCGCTTCTGATGTATACCGATCATACAGTTATGAATTTTTAGAGGCCAAAACGATTCCGACCCATTTCACATACCGCTTGGGCAACCTATATAGTATCGATATCCTTTTTGAATACCAGGAAAAGAAAAAAGGCGTAAAACTATTTTCGAATTATCCTGAATTGGGTCAAGATTTATTCGATTCATTATATCTAAATGATAAACAGATTAATCGTTTCATCAGCCTCGGTGTTGCCAAATCACCTCGTTGGTCAGCCACCCTCAGTGTGGATTATTCAAATACGGATGAGAGAATTGTCATTGATAATGATAGAAAAAATAACGCTATCGAAAAAGCATTGGACACACTTTGGGATACATCCCTCACATGGGCTAATTTCGAAATGGTTTTCAATGTAAATCAAAAAACCCGATTATCATTATCATACGGATCACAGCGTGGCGGCGTATTTTGCAGCAATGGTGTTTGCCGATATATTCAGCCCTTTGAGAACGGTTATAAACTTGGAATAATTTCATCCTTTTAGATAAATTGACAGGTTCATTTTATGCATGTAATAAATATTTTGAGGTTTACTTGAAGAAAATCTTTTTATCAATTGTAATCGCTTTTTCATTTTGGACTTGCGAGGATAAAACTCAGTTGACACAGGAATTGGATACCATTGTTGTTTCGCCGGTGAGAAGCATTCTTCAACTTGGGCAGACTGTTCAGTTTAATGCCCTGGCGATTGACAAAAGAAATTCTTCCATGGATATCCCGATCACATGGTCAACAACAAATGATCAGATTGCAACCATTACCAAAGAGGGCTTGGTGACTGCTGTAGGACAGGGCGAAGCCAATATTTATGCAACGGTGGATAATATTCAGGGGATGGCAGAAGTACTAGTGAGCACCGATCGCCGCCGCGTTTTAAGTGAGATGTTCACCTCAAGTACATGAGGACCATGCGCATCCGCGGAGCGGATATTAAATGCATCTTTAAAACCGGCTACAGTGAATTATGTGGGTTATGGATTGGACACAATGTGGACACAGATATATTATCATGTCTGGTGGCCGGGGCAGGGGAATGACCCCATGTATTTGGCCAATACATCCATGAACATTACACGGAATAATTATTACGAGAATAATTATACACCCCATATGTTTACCAATGGAAAAGATTCAGGCTCAAATACTACGAATTGGAAAAACGACCCAAAGAAATATCTAGATGATGTGGGTTTGTATGGGGTCAGGATTTCTGGGAATCAATCAGGGAATGATATTTCCTTTGATGTTGAACTCGATGCGGTGAAGTCTACCTCTAGTTCAAGAGATTTAAGATTATTTATTGCCACGGTTATGGATACGGTAAAATACTTCGGTTCTGCCAATGGATTAACGGAACATCACAATGCAGTGATTGATTTAATAACAGGTGATACAGGTAAAAGTATAAAACTATTTAGTGGCGTAGTTACCAAAGAATCTTTCTCTTGGTCAATGAGAACAGAATGGATTAATCATTCAGATTTGACATATAATATGTCTGGGTTAAAAGTGGTTGCCTGGATTCAGGATTATAGCAACAAGGAAATACTCCAGGTTAACGAGTTGAATTTTGATTAAAATTCCAATTAATTTGGTTTGGGAGCTTAATCAGGCTGATTAAATTCCCGACCCTATTTAATAATTAATAGGAACTTTTCAGATCATATTTTGGGGTGTCGTCTAACGGTAGGACATCAGGTTCTGGTTCTGAGGGTCGGGGTTCGATTCCCTGCACCCCAGCAAAATAAATAATATGTGCTTAGTCAAACTAAGTCCATTGATATTAGAAAATTTAAATGCGCCCGTAGCTCAACTGGATAGAGTGTCTGGCTACGGACCAGAAGGTTGGGGGTTCGAATCCTCCCGGGCGTGCTTTTATTAGTTATATTTCATGTATTATTTCTATTACCACTGGCCCGTTCGTCTAGTGGTTAGGACGCCGCCCTCTCAAGGCAGTAACACGGGTTCGACTCCCGTACGGGCTACAAGAAAGATTGAATCCATTTTATAACGGGGTTTTTCTTGTCTATTCCATACAGACTCCCTTTGTAAATTCATACTTATCTAATTCTGTAACCGAAGGATTTTATTGGAATATTGGTACATAAGTTAGATATCCTTTTATGACAATTGATCAAATCGCCATATTCAGCATTATCATATTGACTTTTGCCCTATTTATCTGGGGGAGATGGCGCTATGATATTGTTTCCATTATTGCGCTGTGTATTCTGTTTATTGCCGACCAGGTATTGGGTGGTGAAAAATCAAGTTTGATTATGGATACGTCTAATATATTTATGGGCTTTGGGCACCCGGCGGTAATTACGGTGGCTGCAGTACTGATTATCAGCAGGGCACTTCGTAATTCAGGCGTGGTGGATGTCATTGCCCGGCAAATAACGCCCTTTTCAAAATATCAGGTTACCCATATTTTTAGCTTGAGCGGCGTCGTATCAATATTCTCAGCAATTATGAACAATGTGGGGGCACTTGCCCTCATGTTGCCGGTAGCACTTAAAACTTCAGTGAAGCAGAAGCGTTCACCCTCTGTTATTCTCATGCCCCTGGCATTTGCCAGTATCCTGGGCGGAATGATCACCATGATAGGGACACCGCCGAATATTATCATATCCACTCTCCGCCAATCCCAGTATATGGAACTCAAGACCCAGGCGCTCGCTGATAAGACTTCACCGGCTGCTGAATATTTTGCATCACAGAATATTAATGTGGAACAATTTCATCCAGAACCATTTGGCATGCTGGATTTCAGTCCAGTTGGAGGAATTATTGCCATCCTGGGTGTGCTCTTTGTCGTACTGATAGGCTGGAGATTCATCCCAAAAGAATCATATAAAAAACCAGGTACAGAATCGCTATTTTCCATTGATGAATATATAACTGAGATTCGTATCCCCAAGGGTTGCAAATTCATTAGTAAGAAGGTCAGCGAGATCGAAAAATATACGGAAGACAGACTGATAATAATTGGCTGTATATCCAAAAATGGGAATATTCATACCTCCCGGCAGGATCAAATCATAGGAGAAGGAGACAGGTTTCAAATTCAAGCGGATCCAGTAGATTTAAAGTTAATGATGGATGAGTATGGCCTCAGACTTACAAAAAAGATGCGGGCACGGATAGATCAGTTGAAAGATGAAGATACCACTTATAAAGAAGTATTAATTACACCTGATTCACCGCTAGTAAAAAAGGATCGGACGTATTTTCGAAGGTGCACCTCAAATTCGCTGATACTGATGGCGGTGGCACGCCAGGGACAACCAATTCGTAAACGGTTGGGGAATGTTATATTCCGGGTTGGAGATGTGCTGCTTATTCAGGGGAATATAGATAATCTTGATGATAATATCAGTTCATTGAACCTGGTACCTCTGGCTCAGCGAGAAGTACAGGTAGGTATATTTTCGCGGGTCAGTTTGGCGCTGTTAATTTTTGGCGGTGCAATTGGATTAAGTATGGTCGGACTCCTGCCTACTACATTGGCTTTTGTGGGCGCCATTTTATTATATGTCTTTACTGGCATTCTCCCTGTTCGTGAATTGTACCAGCATATCGATTGGCCGATTATTGTCCTGTTAGGTGCAATGATCCCTGTGAGTGCTGCGCTGCAGACAACCGGAAGTACCCAGTTAATCGCTGAGTTTATGGTACATATGACCGGAAGCTTGCCAAGCTGGTCTATTATAGCTATTATCATGATTATTACAATGTGTCTTTCAGATATCATCAATAATGCCGCTACTGCCCTGATTATGGCACCAATTGCCGTTGGTATTGCCGTATCTATGGGTGTCAGCGCTGATCCCTTTTTGATGACGGTTGCTGTGGGAGCGTCTTGTGCATTTTTAACCCCCATCGGCCATCAGTGCAATGCCCTGATCCTCGGGCCGGGTGGCTACCGATTTTCTGATTACTGGAGAATGGGATTACCTCTGGAATTTCTGATTGTTATTGTGGGTACCCCTTTGATACTCCATTTTTGGCCACTTTAATTAATCCACACTTAATTTTTAAAGTCATTGTACAAGAGTGGGAGAAGGTCAATTAACCTGCCTCTAGATTAAATAGCCCCTCCCAGGCTTTTTTGTTTTAAAAAAGAAACACCCAGATTGGTGTATAGTTTTTTGTAAGTTACCTATTGGTGTGTGGCCATCACCGGTTCAGACACTTGACTAATCAATTTTTTCCACAGTTATTGGAGGTTAAAATGAAACAAAGATATGCAATGGGCTATCTGTGCTTTTTCTTAATAATACCATTAATGGCAGGTGATGATAATATGGCGAGGAAAGCCAATTATCAATTAGCAGGAAGATTTGCACCCTATAAAATTAAAAAGCTCTTGTACAGTACATCTATCAATCCCAAATGGATTGAAGGGACAGAAAAATTTTGGTATGAATGGGAGACATCCGAAGGAAAAACATTTTATGTGGTTGATCCAATAAGAGGTAAAAAGGAACAAATATTTGACAATGATAAAATAGCCGCTGAATTGACCCGCATTTCCCTTGATCCATGGGATGCGCAGCATCTACCCATAGAAAAAATCAAATTCATTGATAAAAATACGCTTCAATTTGATGTGAAATCTTCCCAGGATGATAAAGGAGAAGAGGTAATTGAGGAGGAGATCGATGAACAAAAGTGGGACCTAGATAAAAAAGAAAAGGAAAAGGAAAAGGAAAAGATATACAAGAAAAAAGTCTTTCATTTTGAATACAAAATAAATACTCAAAAGCTTAGAGAATTGAAAGATTGGGAAGCGCCCGATAAACATCCAAAATGGGCTAACGTTTCACCGGATGGCGAGACGATTGTTTTTGCCCGAAATCATAATCTTTATATGATTAATGCTTCTGATTATAAAAAAATACTCGATGCAGGCAGGGGTAAAGATGGAAAGAAAGCTGTGGATGCAATTGAAAAAGTAACAGTGAATGAAAGACAGCTGACCCGCGATGGAGAAGAATACTACAGCTATGCGGTATTCGATCGGGGGGATACAGACGATAAACGGAAAAGAGATAAGGGTAAACGCAAGCGTACAAGAATTTATTGGGCTAAAGATTCAAAAAAATTCGCTTCTATTCGTTCAGACCAACGAAAAAGCAAAGACTTATGGGTAGTTCATTCTGTGAAAAATAAGCGACCAAAACTGGAAACATATAAATACGACATGGCCGGTGATAAAAATGTAACGCAATATGAAATTGATATTCACGATCTAGCCACACAAAGTATATTAAATCTTGATATCAAAAAATTTAAGGATCAGCGTATTGGTGTTTACTCTGGCCGGCAATTTCGATATCCAGACAGTGATAAGCCGCAGCAAACAGTATGGCTTGCTGAGGATTCCAAAAAGTTCTATTTCTATCGTCAGAGTCGTGATATGCATAAAGTGGATGTGTGTGTAGCTGATACAGAAACAGGTGATGTGAAAGTACTTTTTGAAGAAAAATTGAATACCTATGTTGAACTGCAAAGGCTAGAACTGCTGAAGTCAGGTGATATGCTCTGGTGGTCCGAAAGGGACGGATGGGGACATATATATCATTATGGGAAAAATGGAAAACTAAAACAGCAAATTACTAGCGGTCCTTTTTCCGTCAGAAGGATAATGGGGATCGATGAAAGTAAACAGACCATCTACTTTATGGCTAATGGGCGAGAAGAAAATGAAGACCCCTATTTACAGCATCTCTATAGTGTATTTATTGATGGAACCAGAATGAAGTTATTGAATGAGGGCAATTTTGATCACCGGACTTCTATGGGAGAATCCAA
>JABGZQ010000043.1 GCA_018674655.1 Fidelibacterota bacterium
ATGACGGTTGATGCACTCCGCATCCAGGAAAAAGGTGAACCCTTTGAAAGGGAAATTCCTATTGATGAAATTGGTTCGGTTTTTACTGGAAAAACAAAAAGCACTCGTGACTATGTGTTTCAAGGGATGAAAGTTGCTGGAATCGGCACAATGGGATTTGGTATGCTAATGGGCACATCGTTGGGGTTGGCCAATGAAGCTGGAGTTGGCGAGAGCCTTTTATGCGGGGCTATGGTAGGTGTCTTCTATAGTATTTTCACCGTTCCTGCCGGGGCTCTTATTGGCTTTTTGCGTGGGCAAGCCGCCCAAGGGAAAGTAGTTGAGTATGTAATTGGTGAAGATGAATGGAGGATTGTCAAGCAATGAAACAGATGAAAAATAAATGTATATTTATTTTTGTATTTCTATCATTGGGCCAGTTATTAGCACAAAATGATGAAGAAAAATCATATTGGATTTTTACAGAAGAAGGTGAAATAAAAGATTATCATATAAATGCTATAGATGGGGATAAGCTGGTTATCAATAATGGCTGGGATATGAAAATATCCATCGCCGAAATTGAGCGTATAGCACTACCACCACCACCCAGCGCCTCAGGGCAATTTTGGGGTAAACAATTGGGTTCATGCGTTGGTCTTATGGGTGGATTAATAGCCGGAGTAATTGTTTTTCCTAAATCGTTGGGTGTAAGGAATGAAGGCATCAATGGTTTACGAGCGTTTATTATTGCCGGCGCCTTTGCCGGCGCTTACTATGGTAAAAAAATGGCGGGGAAGCGTTTTAAGGATAAACCGGAAACTTTGGTCAATATGTCCGCCATGACTTTAGAAGAAAAAAAGGCATTTATTCAGTTAAATTTGATTACGAATTGAATGGGGTTTCTGCTATCCATCATAATCGGATTATCAGTATTGATGCCGGGGGAAAATAACATGATCCAATTGGCGGGCATTCCATTTGATATTATAAAAAATGGTGATTCGGATCATCGGTATATTTGGGTCCACGGCGATGAACAGACGGCAAAGATGGCATTAGAAAACCACATGAAAACTAATGAAGGCACTGCATTTCTTGTGACAGGAATTTTGCGTGAAGCTGAATTTTATGGTGGCATTATCGATCCCAACCGGATTTTTTCATCCGAAGGGGCCAAGGCCAATATTCAAAAATATAATCGAAAATGGTCCCGGGCAAAAAAAGCCGAAACACTTGAAATGATTAATCGAGATCGGGATTCTTTTTTAGAAAAAATTCTACCCCAAAACGGCGGATTGTTAATCGCCCTCCATAATAATTATCAGGGGTACAATGTGAAAACTGAAATTCCATTAAGTAATGAAATTTCCATTAAGAAAGACCAAAACCCCCGAGACTTTTTCATTTGCACCCACCGCGCCGATTATGATATTTTAACCCAATCACCATTCAATGTGGTCCTCCAGGAAACCATGCCCAAAAGGGATGATGGTTCACTTTCTTGGGCGGCCATGCGCCATGGGGTGCGTTATGTGAATATTGAAACGCGACTGGGATGGCTCAGTCAGCAGAAAAAGATGTTAAATTATCTGGAAGATCATCTGAAATGAATTTTGACTGGGTTTATCTTTTATCTTTTATCTTTGGTCTTTTATTTCTCTACTGGTTTGTTTTTCTCATTGCGGTCTGGCTGAAAGGCTATTTTAGCGATATAAAATTAGATCGTTGGTTTCATGGCAAAAAGGGAATCAGTGGCTATATACTGGGTGCCTTTGCCGGTGCCATTACACCCTTTTGCTCTTGTACCACCGTACCCATTTTCGCCGGTTTGGTGGATAATAATATTAAACATGGTTATGCCATCAGTTTTCTCATCGCCTCGCCTACAATCAATCCACCGGCCCTTATTTTGTTTTATGCTCTTTTTGGCGGACAGCTTACCTTGGTCTATGCCATTGTCTGTTTTACCATCGCTGTTATTGGCGGGTTAATATTGGGGAATGAGCGTTTCAAATCATCCCTTATTGAGATATTTATGGTGAATGAAGATGAAGGATTTCGTTGGTCCGAAGTGAATCGCCAGTATGTGGGATTTTTAAAAAGTTTAGCTCCGGTAATCGTGATTGCCGCCGCCATTGCTACAGGGCTCAAAAGTTGGCAGCCTTCTGATGGGTTTTTAGGCTTTACATCAGGATCGGTTTTTGCCATACCCTTGTCCGTCATCGCCGGGGGAATCCTCTATGCGGATATTGCCATGCTCATTCCCATTGGAGAATTGTTTTTAGATAAAGGATTAAATGTCGGTTTGATTTTTGCATTTATGATGGCCGCGTCCGGCGTGGGTCTCCCCAGTCTTTTATTACTCACCCGTATTTTCAAAAAAGACCTTTTGGGTTTTTACCTCTTAACCATTTTCTCTTTATTTACCCTATCAGGGTTTTTTATCTCTTGGATACTTTAGTTTTATTTATCCTTTATGGATTGTTTTTTGCATTCCTCACCGCCCTTATGGCGGATTTTAAAGGGTATTCGGTTCGCCAATGGTTTTGGCTGGGGTTTTTACTGGGATTCATTGCCACAGGAATTTTATTTTTTCAACCTAATATCAAACAGGAGACCGATGAAACATAAACAACTTTTCCTATCCCTACTGATGATTTGTGGCGGATTGCTCCATGCGGCATCCGACTTCGATAATTAAATTAAAATGAACAACCCTTACGAGCGAACATGATTCAAATAGTTATTTACACCACCTCCGAGACCCCTCCTCATACGATGAGGGGATTTAGGGGAGGAGAAAGAGATTGAGATGCATCCCATTTTTTATCAATCAGACACATTAATTATTGATGCCTATTCCGTCTTTTTTCTATTGGCTTGGGTCGTAGGCGGTGTGGTGTTTTATCGAGAATTCCGCCGCATGGGTTGGGAACTGGAACAGATGCTTTTTGTCATGGTTGGTGCCATTGTGGGGGCCGTCATTGGGTCCTATTTCTTTAATGTATTTTTTGCTGGATTCGAAGAAGTACCAGCTCGGATAAGAGCCTTTGACTTTGCGGGAAAAACTGTATTGGGCGGTATTGCCGGGGGATTTATGGGTGTGGAATTGGCAAAGAAAAAAATTGGTTACCCCCATTCTACCGGTGATGCATTTGCCGTGGCAATTCCTTTGGGTCATGCCATTGGGCGGATCGGCTGTCTCTTGGGAGGGTGTTGTTTTGGCACACCTTGCACATTGCCCTGGGCCATCACCTATCCGGAAGGATCAATGGCTCATTTAACTCAAATGGTTACGGGTGTTATTCCTGAAACAGCGATCACCTCATTGGCGGTCCACCCGGCACCGGTCTATGAGATTATTTTCAATTTGGCACTTTTCGGATACTTGTGGCAAAAACGGGGGACCTATAAAGTCCGGGGCAGTTCATTCCGATTGTATTTGGCAGCTTATGGATTATTCAGATTTTTTGAAGAATTTGTCCGGGGCGATTCACCCTTTCCGGCAGATGGATTTTTGAAAGCACCCCAATGGCTATTGCTGATTGCTGTGGCCTATTTCGGATGGCGCTATTATCAGAATGAGTTTAAGTTGGAAACTGAAAAATGATTATTGCAGCAACCGTATTTATGGTTCTTTTTGGTCTGATGTCCATTGTGGATGGACTGTATTACCATGATTATAAATATAAATTGTATCTGCATAAGGAATCGATTTTAGAGCACATTATGCATACATTCCGCGCTGTGGCATTTCCCCTTGTGGTATATTATTTATTCCAAAATGATTTTGGCGGCTGGATGATGATGGTAGGTGTTTTTGTCGCTTTCATTGATATAATTCTGCTGGCTATTGATGTGCGAATTGAGGGTCATAGCCGGGATCGATACGGCGGTCTATCCAATGGAGAATATGCCACGCATCTATTTGCAAATACTTTTCACTATGTATCTATTGCATTAATTCTAGGCGCAAAACCAGCGGAGGCGTGGACATTCACCCAATCATTTGAATTAATGCGGCCTTATCCAGAAATAACGGTATGGTTAGGGAGTGCTTTCGTGACCGGTGGGACCATTGCAGCGGTTCTCCATTTTTGGCAGTGGAGTCAGTATTTTTCAAAAAATAAAACACATTATCCTTGAGGAGGAATGTTATGAGAAAAACATCAATTTTATTTGTTCTATTATTTAATGGATTATTGGGTCAGCATTATCAAGTGGATTTTCAACCTGATGAATTCAAACAGAGATGGACAGGTGTTCTTAATCAAATTGGGGACGATGCGGTGGCGGTGGTCCAAGGTTTTCCACTCTCCAATGGATTTATTATGCCACGACAGACAAATGCATTCTATTATTTGAGCGGTATTGAAACACCCCATTCCTATATCTTATTAGATGGGAGAAATAAAAAAGTCACCTTGTATATGCCACCAAAAAATGAACGCTTAGAACGTAGCGAGGGAAGAATTCTTAATGCGGAAGATATCAAACTGATTAAAAAACTTGTTGGGGTAGATGCAGTACTTTCTACAGACTCTATGCAAGAAAATTTTCCCCCTGATCTAAAACGAACCACAGCAATTTATACTATGTTTACGCCAGCGGAAGGACAGGGTCAGAGCCGGTATGAACTAGAAGTGGCCAATGCATCAATTTCGGCAGACCCTTGGGATAGCAGAATTAGTCGTGAGGGCCGCTTTGTACAACTACTCCGAACACGAAATCGCCATAACAAAGTAAAAGATTTGACCCCGATTATTGATAATCTAAGAAGTGTAAAAAGCGCAAATGAGATTGCTTTAATAAGACGGGCATCGCAATTGGCAGGTTTGGGTATGATTGAAGCGATCAAAAGTACTGAGCCAGATGTTTGGGAATATCAATTGGATGGTGCGGCTCGTTATGTTTACTTAATCAATGGTGCACGTCTTGAGGCCTACAGATCGATCACTGCTTCAGGCACAAAAAATATTAGTAATGGACATTATTATCGGAATGACAGTCAATTGAAAAGTGGCGACATGGTTCTAATGGACTATGCACCAGATTTCCGATACTATGTAAGTGATATTGGAAGAATGTGGCCAGTCAATGGAAAATATGAGCCATGGCAACGTGAATTACTTCAAATTATTTTAGAATATCGTAATGTCGTACTAGATATTATTCGTCCAGGAATTAATACAGATCAGATTTTGGAAGAAGCTAAACAGAAAATGAAGCCGATTATGAAGCACTATAAATTCTCAAAGAAAATTTATAAAAAAGCAGCTGAAAAAATGGTTCAATCGGGAGGCGGGGTTCTCTCCCATCCAGTAGGCTTGGCTGTACATGATGATGGTCCTTATCGTTATGGTCCGTTAAAAGTTGGACATGTATTTTCAGTGGACCCGCAAATGTGGGTACCAGAAGAGAATTTGTATCTTCGATATGAAGATACAATTGTAGTTACAAAAGATGGCAATGAGAATTTCACAGACTTTCTACCTTCAGAATTGGATGATTTAGAAGCATTGGTTCGTAAAAAAGGTATTCTACAAGCTTTTCCAGAAAACGATATGAAATGGTACGATTCAAAATGAAAAATAAAATAAAATTACTATTGGTTATAGCCATTTTTGTAGGCTTACTCTCTGCTCAAGGAGATGAATTCGATTCAAAATACTATAATGAAACGATTTACCTCCAACAGGGATTTCTGGGACCGAAATATATGATGGGCGGCAATTCATATTCGTTGGTTACGATAGGGGGTGAATTAAACAGATACCCCGACTCAGGGGAATTATATAGTAAATATAAATTTATGCGGTTGGTCGGTATGGGACTAATAGTTGCGGGCCCAATCTTAAGTGTTGGTATGACAGGACCTGGTGGGGGAGAAGGTCTTGATGATACCTATATGTCTGCATTTATTGGTTCATTACTCTTGGGTACATTTGCACAAATAGAATCAATCAATAAGCTAAATGAAGCGGTGTGGGCTTATAATGGGAGTCAGTTAAAACAGAAAGAATTTGGGAAAAGAGTTCCGAATAAATAATCGGAATTATTTAATCTTTAAACTGTTGCCTGTAAACACTTTTTCATTTAGCGCATCTTCTAAATATCCCATCATGACCGAATGGCCCGTTATGGTTTGGGGGCTTGTATCGTCATCCATGGCGGTTAAATGAATGGGCATCTTATTCATGGCGATAAACGCCGTATTTTCATTGCAGACGTAAAGGGATGGCGGTGAAGTATCTTTAAGTTTATCCCATGCAAATCGAATTTGGAAGTCTCCCTCATTGATCCCTAATCGCATATCCGGATTATCTGAAGTCAATGGTGCGCCGGTATACAATGGCAGCATGGTTTGCAGAATGACCCAGGGCATGGAGTTGGGTGGAATGTTTATATAATATGTTTGATCTTCAAAAAGATCAATGGCATGCTGGATGCCATTCGCATTTACCAATAGGTTATAATGGCTGAGCTGGATTCCCACACCCTTGTTCCAGAATACCATCGCTTCATGCTGAAGGAGTGGTTTAAATGAGGGATTGTGATCCTCTGAAAAGGGTTTAATTTTTTTAAAATAATTGGATTCACCCGTAATTGTCAAGACTGGGGCTGCGGATTTATTTGCCCCATTCAAATTACCATCGCCAGTCAACACCAAAGAGGCGCCCAGAGTCCAAATGCCAAATGCCAGAATTTCACATTGGGGAAAGGGCAGTTGATCCATGAGAATACGATCTTTTGGTTTTACCCCTTCGGACACGAGCCAATTGGCGGTTTGTTGGGCCAGACGATAGACTTTATCTGAAGTCAGGCCCAAGTCGGCATAAACCATTTTTTCGCCGTACTTCACATTTTGCCCTTCCACCAATGAACGAAGGTTGGGGTAGGGAACCATATATTCAATGGGTTCCACATTCCCAATACATTGGGCGTTGTAAATATTTTGTTTAAGACCTGTCATTATAATTGGGATGTGATTGCGAGTGGTGCGAAGCAATCGCCTTTATTATTTATCAGGATTAATTTTCCGTTCAATTTCGAATCGATCTGAAATTCGGCAATAGCCATTTGCACCGGCAAGGCGGCCAATGGGTTGGAGTTTTTCCAAATCAATTCGGCCATTTTCATATAAATCATCAGATACATGAAAAAGCACAATGGTTCCCAAAACAAGAAACCCGCTTCCTGGACTGCCATCTCCAATTTCAATAATTTGGTTTAATTCACATTCAAACGATATTTTAGATTCACCTACCCGCATAACATCTATTTTTTCACAGGAAACCGGTGTAAGCCCAGACTCATCAAATTCACTGATATCCGGCGGGAATTCCGTTGCTGTTGAAACCATTTCAGGTGCAAATGATTCACTCACAATATTTAATGCGAAGACGCCCGTATCCTGAATATTTTTCAGCGTATCTTTGATTTCGCCATCCGCCCCTTTCCGCACAGGGCAAAAAGAAATGGTGGGGGGATTTGAACATACACCATTAAAGAAGGAGAATGGCGCTAGGTTGTCAATGCCATCTTTCGATTTTGTAGAAACAAAAGCAATAGGCCGGGGCAGGATGGACCCAATCATAAGTTTATAATTATCCTTAAAAGGCTGTCGGGTCGGATCAATAATCATGATTCATCCAGCCAAGAAAGGGGATAGTTCGGGTCGTCAATTATCGATGCCGCTTTAGTCATTTTCAGGGGTTTAAATGTATCCACCATAACAGCGATTTCGTCTGCTTCTTTTGCACCCAAAGACAATTCAATTTTTCCCGGTTGAGGTCCGTGGGGCAGTCCCATGGGATGATAGGTAATGGATCCATGTTCAACGCCTTTGCGGCTCATGAAATCACCGGCCACATAATAGAGAATTTCATCTGAATCTACATTGCTGTGGGCATAGGGCGCCGGCACTGCTTCCGGATGATAATCAAACAGGCGGGATACAAAATTGCATATGACCAACTCTGGCGCTTGGAATACCTGGTGAACGGGCGGCGGCTGATGGATCTTGCCTGTAATGGGCATAAAATCATTCACATTAATAATCCATGGGAAATAATAGCCGTCCCAGCCAACCAAATCAAAGGGATGATGTCTATATTCGTAAGATTGAAGCCCTTGGGCTAACCGTACTTTTACCTCAATGGAACCTTCGGAATGAGATGTTTCAAATTCAGGTGTACGAATATCCCGTTCGCTATAGGGAGCATGCTCTAATAATTGACCCATTGTATTTCGATATCGATTGGGTGTTTCAATGGGGCCGTCTGTTTCGACGATGAATAATTCCAGTGGCTCATCCACATCCAATTGCCAGATTACGCCCCGGGGAATGATGGCATAATCACCGACCCCCAATGCGAACGAACCGAAATTGGTTTTTAATGATCCTTTCCCCCCATGGACAAATAAGCATTCATCATAGTTTCCGTTTCGATACAGATAATCCATAGAATTGGTCGCGTTAGCTTTGGAAAGAATCACATCCGAATTAAAAAATAATGGGATTCGGGATGAGATCCCATCTCCGATGGCATCGAGTTTTCGGGTTTGGATATGGTGGTGGCGGTGTTCCTGATTCCATGGCTCCATTTTGACAGGGTCAATTTTTCCGACCTTTTTTACTGCAGTGGGCGGATGGACGTGATATACATTGGAATAAATATGGCTGAATCCTTCCCGGCTAATGAGTTCTTCCCAATATAGATTTTCCTCATCATCTCGGAATTGGATGTGCCTTTTATTTGGGAGGTGTCCCCTTGATTGGTAAAATGGCATTATTAATCCTTCATTAAGGATGTAGAAACACGGTATGCCGTGTCTCTACACGATTTTATTTTCTAAAATACCCAGTCGTTCCACTGCTAATGTAACCACATCTCCTTTTTGAATCCAACCACCGGTATTTTCCGGGCGGAGTTCCAAAATACAGCCAGTACCCACCGTTCCGGAACCGATATATTCTCCGGGCACCAGTTTTGTATTCATACTTGCCCGTTCAATCATTTCACCAAATGAATGATAAAGGTCGTTGGTATTTCCATTTGAAATTTTCTTACCGTTCACATGACATGTCATACGTAAGTGAAGTTTACCATCGTCTTTCCAGGCATCTTCCAGTTCATCTGGTGTAACCATATAAGGGCCGAAACTGGACGCAAAATCTTTTCCTTTCGCCGGGCCGAGGCTCATGGGCATTTCTTCCCGCTGAATGTTGCGGGAAGACCAGTCATTCAAAATAGTATAACCGGCAATCACCTTATCCGCATCTTCAGCTTTAATGTCGGATCCACCGTTGCCGATGATGACGGCAAATTCCAATTCGAAATCAAGTTCAGTTGTTTTGGAAGGGTAGGGAATCTCGGCACCATGCCCATAGGCGCAATTGGGGTTTGAAAAGTAGAAAATGGCTAATTTATACCAATCGGGATTCATATCCATTCCCCGAAGTTGGCGGGCGGCACGGACGTGCTGCTCAAATGCATAAAAATCCCGAAAAGCGGGTGGATCGGGAATGGGTGGTAAAATGATCAAATTTGATTCAGGTTGGGATAATGCTTCGAGGTCACCGTTAGAAACTTCAATTGCCAAGTCTTTTAAAAGGGAAAAGTTTTGATCCCAATCAGCAAGTGCTTCTTTCAAAGATCCAGGGATAGATAGAAATGTATCGTTCCCATTATTTTGGTTGACCCATTCTGCTGCACCCGTGACATCTACAATTTGTTTTTCAACTTTGAATCCGAATCTCGGAATTGAATCATTCTGTTCTGCGTATGTTACAAATTTCATATTTTATTGTTACCGTTTAAAGGTTGCCACGAAGTTCCTGTTCCCGTTCGATGGATTCAAACAAGGCTCTGAAATTTCCTTTGCCGAAACTATTGGATCCCTTGCGCTGAATGATTTCATAAAAAAGGGTGGGGCGGTCCTGGATGGGTTTGGTAAAAATCTGGAGCATGTAGCCATCTTCGTCGGAATCTACTAAAATACCTAATTCAGCTAGGATCTTGATATCTTCATCAAAATCACCAATCCTTTCTATGAGTGTATCGTAATAGATTTGGGGTGTGGGTAAAAACTCAACCCCCTTGGCTCTTAATTTGTTAACGGTCTCAATGATATTCCGTGATGACATGGCAATGTGTTGAACGCCGGCTCCTTCATAAAATTCCACAAATTCCTGGATCTGAGATTTTTTCAATCCATCCGCCGGTTCGTTAATGGGCATCTTGATCTTTTCATTTTCATTGGCCATAACGATGGAGCGGAGGGAGGTATAATCGGTGGAGACATCTTTGTCATCCACGGACCAGAACCGATGCCACCCAAAAATCTTTTCATAAAAATCGCAAACGGGCTGCATGGCGCCATCGGGTTGGTTGCCCACCACATGATCAATATGGACGATGCCAACAGGATCAGTAACCATATCTACATCCATGACTTGATAGCCGGGCAAAAAGACACCCTTATAATTATTGCGCTCGACAAATGTATGGGTAGTGTCACCATAAGTTTTAATGGTGGCTACAATCGCTTCTCCTTTTTCATCTTCGATTAACTTCGGTTCACTGACACTCTCAGCCCCCCGTTCAGTGGTCTCCTTCCATGCGTTTTCTGCATGATCCACTGCAAATGAAACATCCTTTACACCATCCCCATGTTTATCAATGTGGTGGCCCATTTCTGTTCCGGGAATCAAAGGGGAAC
This sequence comes from Fidelibacterota bacterium, assembly GCA_018674655.1. Lineage (GTDB taxonomy): Bacteria > Fidelibacterota > Marinisomatia > Marinisomatales > TCS55 > TCS55. The sequence goes on from JABGZQ010000043.1 coordinate 10,708, forward strand.
TCAATACGAATCGGACTTGGTTCTGTTTCATTACATAACTGACTTTATCACGGCTGCCCGTTTCAAGTCCTTTATAGCCTATGGGCTGAAATCCGAAACAACTGCGATAATAATGGACTGCCTGTTTGGCGTTGCTCACATAGAGTTCGCAATGGTCAAATGCATTAATTTTATAACTGTTCATCGTCACCTCAATTTGATAAGATAGATTTTAAAGCATCAATAAATCGCCCATTTTCATCAGCGGTTCCAATGGATATCCGGATATAATTTGGCCATCCGAATGACTCCAAATTTCTTACAATGATGCCTTTGTTTAGCAGGGATTGCGTAACATCCGTGGCCATTTCTTTAGATGCCCATACAGTGGTAATAAAATTGGCAACAGACGGTACAGTTTCAATCTCCAGGGATGTGAGTTGGTCTTTTAAAAATGTATACCCCACTTCATTGTTGGCTAATGTTTCATTTAAAAAATCTTCATCATCTATTGCGGCGGAACCAGCAGTGTGAGCGATAAGAGAAGGTGAGAATATTTCTTTCACTTTCATCAAGTTGCGAATGAGTTCTTCGTGTGCAAAACCATAGCCTATCCGCAATCCTGCCAATCCGTATGCTTTTGAAAAGGTTCGAAGTGTAATTACATTATCGTAGCGATAGGTCATGGAGTCAGGAAAGTCTGCATTTGACTGGGCGAATTCATAATAAGCTTCGTCTAAAATGATAAGCACCTTTTCTGGAATGTGTGTGTAAAATTCGTCAAATTCTTCACTAGTGATGTAAGTCCCCATTGGATTATCAGGGTTAGCGATGTAAATAATCTTGGTATAATCCGTAACTTTTTCTGCCATGGCTTCCAAATCATAACGATGATTTTTCATGGGCACCCAGTGGATCTTTCGCCCGGAGGCATTGGCCAAAACGCGGAAGCCGACAAATGAGTTTGCCGCTGAAACCAATTCATCGTCGCTGAGTAAAAAGGTCCTCATAATGGTGGACATAATGCCTTCGCTGCCACTGCCTAAGATCACATTTTCTATTTTAATATTGAAACGGTTGGCCAGCTTGGTTCGCAGTTCAAAACCGGAAATATCGGGATAGCGGTGGAGTCCTGATAATGAATTCGCCATGGCTTCGATTGCTTTTGGTGAGGGGCCCAAAGAATTTTCATTGGATGCTAATTTGTCCACATGATCCAGTCCTAATTCCCGCTGAACTTTTTCAATGGGTTTCCCGGGGACATAATTGGCTAGATTCTTTATATAGGATGGAACGAGAGCCATATTAGATCGGTAGCCGGGTTTGGTGTTTGAAAGTGGAAAGAACTACGGATGTTTTTAAATGCTGTACATTGGGCAGGTCCGAAAGGCCATGGAGGATTAATGTGTCATAATGAGGGATATCTTTTGTGGCTATTTTTAAAAGGAAATCACCTTCGCCAGTAATATGATGGCATTCTAACACTTCATCCATCCCGGAGATGGATGAAAAAAAATCTTCCACGGGCGTTTCGCCATGACGGGTAAGCGTAACTTCTACAAATGTAAAGCAGTTAAAGCCAGCCAAACCCGCATGCAATAAAGTGACATAGCTATCAATCAACCCACTGGATTCTAGTTTCTTTACCCGTTCTAATGTACTGGAAGCTGAAAGATGAACTCGTTTTGCCAATTCAGCATTGGTAATCCGGGCATTGGATTGAAGTTCGTTCAGGATATCTTTGTCTGTATGATCTAATTGCATAATAATATTCGTATAATAATAAATATAACAGAAGAATATATTATAATTAATCATAATAACAAAATATAATCCTGTAATCATATAATGAATAAGAAGATTGTTTTTTATCCTCTAATTTCTTCCTTATGAATTCCGGATATATTATTTGAAAATCGAAGGACCATTGGTTTCGGGAAAATTTGTTGACCGGCCGAATCGTTTCATCGCTATGGTGGCGGTTGACGGTCAAATAGTTCGTTCTCACCTACCGGACCCGGGCCGATTGAAAGAGCTGCTTATTCCGGGCGCAGATTTGCTTGTACGTCCGGCACCAAAAGGTTCGGAGCGGAAAACTAAATATTCCACAGTGATGGTTAGGCACGAAGGACAATTAATATCGCTGGTGTCTGCACTGCCAAACCGGTTTGTTTTGGAATCTCTTCAGGAAGGTATTTTACCCATGTTCAAGGCTTTTCGATTTGTGCGAGCGGAAATAGCCCAAGGGAACCATCGGTTTGATTTTTTGTTAGAAGACGAAAATGAGAACCCATTTTATTTGGAAGTAAAATCAGTAACATTTGTGGAAAATGGATGTGCAAAATTTCCCGATGCCGTTACGGCACGGGGTGCTCGCCATGCCAAGGCATTGTCCGATTTGGTTATGAATGGGAAGGGGGCAGGAATTTTGTTTGTCTGTCAGCGGCCCGATGCAGATCGGTTTGAACCCATGTGGGATAGGGATCCGAAATTTTCTCAGGCTCTTTATGATGCACAAAAGGCAGGGGTTCTCGTGTGGTGTATTGCCACAAATATTTCAGAAACTGAAATGACATATAAAACAGAAATACCAGTAAATTTAGAACCACCTGAATAGAATTTTAATTGATTTGACTCGTCCAATAATTATAAAAAAATACATGACATTCATTGTACTATGGATGATTTCGTTCTTCATCTATTCCTGTGCCGCAGTGGCACCCCCTGATGGTGGGCCGAAAGATGAAACGCCACCCCAATTTATTATGGCGGATCCAAAGGCAGGTAGTCTGCACTTTAATGGGGGAAAGGTATCCATAAAATTTTCTGAATATATTGATGAAAAATCAATCAAAAATGCCATAAAAGTCTCTCCACGGCTTGATTCCCCAGTTGAAACGATATATGCCGATGATGAAATCATTTTGGATTTTCCAAGTGACTTATTGGAAGATCAAACTTATGTAATTACGATCAACCGAAATTTAAAGGATGAACGTAGTGTGGCATTAGGTCAGTCCATTCAGATTGCTTTTAGCACTGGAGATATCATTGATGAAAGTTCTATTTCCGGAAGGGTGTTTGGTGAAGATGGGTATGCGGTTCATTTATGGAAATTGGCGCATGGGTTTCAAGATTCAATATTTTTTACAGAACCACTGTATGTTTCAGAGGCGGATGATGATGGGTATTTCAATTTTAAGTATTTAGCTCCCGGCGATTATGTTCTACTGGGCATAGAACGCAGTGCGGCTGGCGCAAAACTTATTCCCCAAAGAATGGCCTATGGGGTCAGTGCCAAAACCATATATTCATTGGGAAAAAACCATTCAATCGAAAAGGTTTCCCTCAGAACAAAACGGGAGACACCCTCACTAAAATTGACCCATGGTGAATGGATAGGAAAGCGTTGGGGGTGGATGTATTTTAATCAAGAATTAAGCGATATTACTTTTAACGGCTTAACCATAATTGATTCAAAAGAAACAATGCAGCTTCTTGATTTTTATCAGGATGAACAAGATAAGAAGCGGTTTTTACTCATGGCGCCGGATACGCTGAATTCAGGGAAAGCGATATTAAATATTGAATCTGTATTATTTAAAGAAGACACACTACTGTTTAATGGTAAAATCAATTTTAGAGTGCCAACCAAAATAGACACAACCCATGTCAAAAAGATTCAACCGGAAAGCACAGTTAAAATTCGATTAGAAAAGGATGGCGGTCCCACGATTCCAATTGTATTTGGAAAACCAATTATTGATGTATCAGATAGCGCATTTTTTATGGCTGCCGATTCGGATACGGTCATGGTAGATGTGGATTGGATTAACCCCATAGAAATTGATTTTATCCCACCAAAAGGTTGGATAGAAAAGACCAAGTATACATTCATAATTATTGCGGATAAATTGACACCAATTGAGGGAAAATCTCTCAAAGATTCTGTCACCTATATTCGGTTTGATTCAGAGAAAAAAATGGGATATGGTGGTTTAAGTGGCTTGGTTGATCTAGAGGGCCCCCATCCATTGATTGAACTAATTGCATTGAAAAAAGCGCCCGAAATTTTTCATTCTACCGTAAATTCTGGTCTACAATTTCAATTTAAAAATATACCAGAAGGGCCATATCGTTTGACGATTATTTTAGACCGGGATCAGAACGGAGAATATTCTTACGGGTCCGTTCAACCTTACCAGCCCAGCGAATGGTTTTATATGCATCCAGATACACTTGATATAAGGGCCAATTGGGATATTGACGTGGGTCTAATTCGGACAGAAAGGTAAGCGGATGTATTGTGTCATCATGGCCGGCGGTCGCGGTACGCGATTTTGGCCATTCAGCCGTAGAGAAAGCCCGAAACAGTTATTAAATATTGTGGGTGATACTTCTATGCTTCAAATGACAGTTGATCGTCTTAAAAAGATGAAAAATGTCGAAGATATTTTTATTGTGACTGGAAAAGATTTAGCCCCAAAAATCCGAAAAAAGATTTCAGGCATTCGTTCAAAAAACATTATTATTGAACCCAGCGGAAAAAATACCGCACCTGCTATCGGTCTTGCAGCACTCCACATAAGAAAAATGCGTCCCGATGCAATTATGGCTGTATTTCCAGCGGACCATCTTATTGTGGGCCATCAAAAATTTGCGAAAACTGTGCGGTCAGCTATTCAGTTATCCAATAAAAATGGTTCATTGGTAACCATTGGAATTAAGCCAACTTACCCTGCCACAGGATATGGATATATCCAATATGAAACGAAAAGTACAGAGGATCACATCAATGGTTATAAGGTAAAAACATTTGCAGAGAAACCGCCGGCCGAATTGGCAAAACAATTTTTAGACAGTGGCGATTTTTTGTGGAATGGTGGGATGTTTATATGGAAAGTTTCTACATTTTTTGAGAAAATCGAAAGACATATGCCGGAATTAAATGACCAATTGGGTAAGATAGAAAATCGAATTTCCAAAAAACAGGATTTTATACGACTTTGGAATAGAATAAATCCGGTGTCTATTGATTACGGTCTTATGGAGAAATCCGATGATATATATGTGGTGAAAGCTGAATTTAAGTGGAGTGATCTTGGTTCATGGGAAACTGTGTATGATGTTAGCCCCAAATCGAAAGATAAAAATGTGATTCGAGGTGAGGGCGTTATCATTGATGGCCAAAATAATTTGATACAATCTAATGGCCATTTTACAGCAATCATTGGTGCGGATAATTTGGTGGTAGTGAATACAAAAGATGCAACCCTGGTGATTCCGCGGGAAAAAGTAGAAGATGTGAAGGCGTTGGTTCAGTATCTCGAAAAGAAAAAAAGAAAAGATCTTTTATAATCCATGGCTAAAATGAAGGCGGAAAAACTGCTGGCTCTTTTTGAAGTGTTGGCTGAGAAAATGAAAATTAATATTGTTCAGGGAAAGGGTGATTTTCATGGTGGACTATGTTCCGTGAATGATGAATCCTATATTGTACTAAATAAAATTAAACCGATTGATCAGCGATTAAATATATTGGCGAAAGAATTTGGAAAACTGGATACACAAAATATTTTTATCCAACCGGTACTTCGTGCATATATTGAAAATGTTCAACAGGATATTTTCTAATCTATTTCTTCTAAAATATCTTGAAATTAAACCTCAGTCGTCAGTACAATTCAGGCCTCAATCCTTTGTCCGAGGTAGAGAAACACAAAAATTTCAATAGTATATTAAAGGGTATTTAACATGAAAGATTACGCAGCAAAAGATATTCGCAACTTTGCCATTGTTGGGCATGGCGCAACGGGGAAAACAATCCTTTCTGAATCCATGCTTTCAAACGGGGGTGAAATAAACCGTATCGGATCCATCGAAGGCGGATCTACCATATCTGATTACCACCACGATGAACACCAACGTCAGATTTCCATTCATTCTTCCCCCCTTCATTTAGAATGGATGGATACAAAATTCAATTTGATAGATACACCAGGCTATCTCGATTTTATTGGTGAATCAATATCCTCATTAGCTGTGGTTGATTTGGCCGTTGTGGTTGTACATGCCGTCAATGGGATCGAAGTGGGCACGGAGCAGGTTTGGAATTACGCCAATGATTATGGTTTGCCTAAAATGATTGTAGTGAATGGCTTGGATCGGGAAAACACTAAATTTGATGAAATTCTTAATCAAGCAAATGATCATTTCGGCGGGAATGTCTTTCCCATGCAACTACCCGTTAATTCCGGTCCGGGATTTAATCAAATTATTGATGTATTGCGGAATGAATTGATAACCTACACCACCGATGGAAGCGGTAAATACTCTGAAAGTGAATTGCCCGAAGAATGGCATGATCGCGTAAACGCACTTCATCAGGAATTAATTGAGTACGTGGCAGAGTCTGATGATTCATTATTGGAAAAATTCTTTGAACAGGGGAATTTATCTGAAGAAGAAATGCGTGATGGTTTACATCAAGCCATCCAAGAACAAGTATTTATTCCGCTGTTTTGTACAGCAGCCACCCAAAATACGGGTGTGGCCAGAGTCATGGATTTCATTGCCAAATATGGATCGTCGCCCGTGGATCGCGCAAAGATTAAAGGGGAAAATGCAAACTCAGGTGATGCAGTGGATATTGCTTTGGATGGTCGCGATCCCGTGGTGCATGTATTTAAAACGATCAGTGAACCGCATGTTGGAGAACTGTCTTTCTTTCGTGTCTATTCCGGCTCAATAACAACCGGATTGGATCTGTATAATACAACCCGTGGGAGATCAGAGCGGTTTGGTCAAATGTTTTTAATGAATGGGAAAACCAGAACCAGTGTCTCCAATTTAAATGCCGGAGATATTGGATCAGTGGTTAAATTGAAAGACACCCATACAGGTAATACACTAACTGGGTCAAACAATAAAGTAAAAATTCCATCGGTTAAATTACCCAATTCAAATATTCACCTTGGCATACGATCAAAGGCAAAAGGAGATGAAGAAAAAATTGCCACTGGGTTGGCAACGATTCATGAAGAAGACGAAACCTTTGTTTACAATGTAGATTCTGAACTCCGTCAAACAGTGCTTTCCGGGCAAGGTGAATTACACCTTCAAGTGTCTATAGACCGTCTAAAACGACGATTTAACGTGGATGTAGAATCCTTTCGACCTCGCATCCCATATCGGGAAACAATCCGTGCAAATGGCGCATCCAAATATCGACATAAAAAACAAAGTGGTGGTGCTGGGCAATTTGCAGAAGTTTGGATGCGAGTTGAACCCAAAAGCCGTGGCGAAGGGATTGAATTCTCTCAATCATTGGTTGGGCAGAGCGTGGATCGTGTCTTTGTGCCTTCTGTTGAAAAAGGGGTAAATACCGCTTGTACAGAAGGTGTTTTGGCTGGATATCGTGTGGTAGATTTAAAAGTTGATTTTTACGATGGTAAACAGCACCCGGTTGATTCGAAAGATATTGCCTTTCAAATGGCGGGGAAACATGCATTTAAAGAAGCATTTATGACCGCAAACCCTTGTTTACTTGAACCGGTCTTGGATGTGGAAATCAAAGTACCTGAAGATTATATGGGTGATGTAATGGGTGATATTTCCAGTCGGCGGGGAAAAATTATGGGCATGGATTCAGAAAGTGCATTTCAACAAATTAAAGCACAAGTTCCCCAATCAGAAATGTACCATTATTCCACAACATTGAGATCACTCACGGGCGGACGGGGTATTCATGCGGAAGCCTTAAGTCATTATGAAGAAGTACCCAGAGATATGGAAGCAAAAGTAACAGCCAGTGCGAGAGCGGCGCAAGAAGAAGAGTGATAGTTACCGAGCACTGTTCACCTACTGATGGATAAGTTATGGGCACCATGGCGGATGGAATATATCCGATCTCCGGATCAAAAAACCGATGAATGTGTTTTTTGTTCAAAATCAAATGACAATAATGATCGAGAAAATCTGGTGTTATATCGGGGAGATCATGCCTTTGTTTTGATGAATTTATATCCCTACAATAATGGCCATTTATTAATCAGCCCCTATGTCCATGAGGAAACAACCCAATCTTTAAGTAAAGAGAGCATGGATGAAATAATGTCTTTAGCAGATACCACGATGAACATTCTCAGAGATACAATGAAAGCCCAAGGATTCAACTTTGGGGCCAACATTGGCACAGCAGCAGGTGCGGGCATTGCAGACCATATCCATTTTCATATTGTGCCAAGATGGGTTGGTGACACTAATTTTATGCCCATTGTTGGGCATACAAAGGTGATGGTTGATGGTTTACTTGAAACTTATGATAAACTTAAACTCGAATTTAATAAAGTGAACAAATAAAATGGATTTTACACATACCTGGCTTCCATTCATCTATCTGTATGGGCTCGGCGGTATTCTTTTCGTTGCTGGGATCATCATAACAATTAAATCCGGTTCTTTTGATCTGAATCGGCACGCCCATAAAAAATGGATGTGGATCCTTCTCTTTGGCTTTGTTTGGTATCTGATGATGCATGCCTTAATGACTTGGGCCGCATTGGATATCATTCCTGTTTATACTGTCCCCATTGTATTACTTGGCCTGGTGGCAATATTTATTATTGTTACCTTAAAGTTAAGAAGGGTGGGTGATGCCTAATGCAGACATTTCATAATATAGGAACAACCACCGATTGGATTGTGATGGTCGTCTACTTTATTGCCATCATGCTTTTTGGCAGTTATTTCGGGCGTTATACCAAAAATACATCGGATTTCTTTTTCGGCGGTCGACGGTTTTCCTGGTGGTTAATTACCATGTCAATTGTGGCTACTGGTGTTGGTAGTCATAGTTTTGTCAAATATTCGGCAAAGGGCTTTGAGCATGGTATTTCATCGACAATGACTTATTTAAATGATTGGTTCTTTATTCCCTTTTTCATGTTCGGGTGGCTTCCAATTATTGTTTATTCTAAGATTCGATCTATACCGGAATATTTTGAAAAACGATTTAGTCCTTCAGCGCGTTTTTTAGCCACCATACTATTATTACTCTATATGATTGGTTACATTGGTATTGGCTTCCTTACATTGGGTAAAGCGGTGATCCCCATGTTACCAGAAGCATTTACTGTTTTAGGCATGACATTGCCCATTACACTCATGGGTGCCATAATAGTAATTGCCGTTATTACCGGTATATATATCACGTTTGGCGGGCAGACTGCTGTCATATTTACTGATTTACTCCAAGGATTTATCTTGTTGTTCGCTGGGTTACTTTTATTCTTTTTTGGTATCACATACCTTGGTGGATTTGATATGTTTTGGAACCTATTGCCCACGGAATGGAAACTGCCTATGGCTGATTTTAATCAACCGGCTAATTTTAATTTTGTGGGGATTTTTTGGCAAGATGCCATTGCAGGATCCATCGGTTTTCTATTTATGAATCAAGGATTAATCATGCGCTTTATGGCATGTAAAAATGTGAATGAAGGTCGGAAAGCAGCTGCAGTAAATATTTTATTTGTTTTACCTATTTCGGCAATCGTTGTGGGGAACGCAGGATGGATTGGGAAAGCAATTTCGGTGGTAAGCCCCGATATTGTCAGTCCATCTGTTTCACCGGATCAAATATTTGTGGTTGTAGCGAATATTATTGCAAGCCCGGGTATGTTTGGGTTTATTATGGCCGCGTTAACTGCCGCCCTCATGAGCACTGTTGATACGTTAATTAATGCCACAGCTGCAATTTTTATTAATGATGTGTATCGGCCCGTCCAGCAGTTTGTAAAAAGAAATGTTATGACGGATAGTGATAGAGATAAAAAAGAGTTACGTGCAGCACGATATGCGTCGATTGGCGTCACCGCGTTGGGTGTATTGGCGGTTCTTGCCTTCAAGAATTTCCCGACAGTTTATGAAGCACACGGCTATTTTCATTCTACCTTAACCCCGCCACTTGTTGTGGGAATTTTCCTCGGTGTTTTTTGGAAGCGATTTACACCTGCAGCTGTGATAACAACATTTGTTGGCGGTGTTGCGCTTATGATCTTGGGTGCAAGGTATCCCGGGCTATTGATTGCGCCGTTTGATCATGGTATTGAAATGAACCCGGACCATCCCTATTCATATATTCGTGCGTTGTATAATACGCTTGTGTGTATGGGTGCCGCAGTTCTCGTTACCATTACGACCCAGTGGCAGAGGAACATATGTTCAATGATTAGGGAAAACCAAAATCAGAAATTGATAATGCGTATATTGGTCACTATTATATTATTAGTTTACTCTGTGGTCTTATTTAATATTTTAGGTTTAACGGTTCAAATAGCTTCTGCAATTGGCGTCCTTATTTTGGTCCCAATCACCGTGACTTATTATGTGAAATATGATGAAAAAGTTAATACAAATGGATTAACTGCAGGATCGATTAATATTGCACGTAATTTATTTAAAGGCGGGGAACCTAATGACCAAGAAGGTGAAACAGTTTTTGTTCAATTGAAACAGGTTGATGGGGAGGATTCTGTTGTTCAATTTTCAACTAAAGATATGGCAATTATGAAGGCAGAAATTGGTGATCTGGTTTATATCTCTGACAAGCGAAAATGGATGGGTGGGTTGAAATCCATTCACGCTGTATTTGGTCAACCCCATGATGAAGAAGGAATGGTATATATCACCCCTGATCAAATTAAACATGGTATGTTTGTTGATGGAAAAATGCTTGAAGCAGAAAAAGAAATGTAGGTGTTTGCGCTGGAGGGAGAAATATTATAAATTCGCGCCGCTTTTATTATAAATAATTGCCACATTCCGGAGTAGCTCAGTTGGTAGAGCGAGTGGCTGTTAACCACCAGGTCGGGGGTTCGAGTCCCTCCTCCGGAGCAAAAAAGGTTCAATACAAATTGAACCTTTTTTAATTTATAACATGTTTTATACTTATGTACTGCACAGCAATTCATTGGATAGGTTATATATAGGACAAACTTTCAATTTTTGTTTATCTTGAGTCAGAATATGTGAAAGTAAGAGACGTAATATTTACTACGGATTATCAAATTCTCTTTTGGGACCCTGATAATACCACCAGTTAAGCACAAGACAAATCACATAATAAACAGTAAATCCGTATAAAGCATATTCAGGATGACCTGCTTTAATTTGTTGTCCAAACACTTTAGGGATAATAAATGCGCCGTAAGCGGCAATCGCTGAGGTCCATCCAAGAACGGGGCCTGCCTGTTCTTTGCTGAAGATATACGGTACACTGCGAAAGGTAGAGCCGTTACCAATACCAGTGGTTAGAAATAGGATCATGAAAAAAGAGAAGAACGGCCACCAATATATCTCGGGCGTATTGCTTTGTTTTGCCTGAATAACAAAATAGGCTACTGCTAATGCTGCCAATATCTGCAGTATAGTACTAAAACATGTCACCTTTGCTCCACTGTTGACCTTGTCAGCAATTATTCCCCCAACCGGTCGGACCAAAGCGCCAATCATCGGTCCGATGAAAACCCACAGCATAAAGTTCGGAGCATTCGGATTTATATAATCCGGATTTGCAGAGTCAGTATACACAAATATGTCCTGACATAACTTCGGAAATGCAAAGGAGAATCCGATAAATGAACCAAATGTCATCGTATAGATAATTGTCATTACCCAGTTGTGCTTATTTTTAAATATTTCGAATTGCTTATTAAGGTTTCCCCTGATTTCTCCCGGAGTTGCATATTTCATCAGTAGCACAGTGATGGAGGCTACAACGAAAACTACAATCCAAATGGATGCATTTTTCATTCCCCAGCTTTCCCAAGGCAAACCAATCAGCAGAAATGCACCTGTCACAGCGGCTATCAATCCTAAAGCAATCATATAAGCAGTTTTCGAAACCCCTTGTATCGTTCCTGGAAGACTCGGTGTTCCTGTTACCACATTATTCATCCCAAAGAAAGCTCCTATAACCGAGAGAATCAACAGCGGAACCCACACCCAACCAGCATTTTGCAAACCATCAAAGGGGATTCCTTTCACAATTGCCTCGGAACCGATAGCTCCAAAAAGTGAAAGTCCAATAACCAGAGGGATTATCTTTTGCATCGCTCCAACGCCCAGGTTCCCAATTCCCGCGTTCATTCCCAAGGCATAGCCCTGCACCCTTTTAGGAAAGAAGAAACTTATATTGCTCATTGAAGAGGCGAAATTCCCTCCACCAAACCCAGAAAGTAAAGCCATTGAGGCGAAAATAATGTATGACGTATTAATATCAGATAAGGCCCAACCTGTCCCTATTGCAGGTATTAACATCAACAAAGCAGAGGAGAAGATCACATTGCGACCTCCTCCTAAAGATATTAAAAAGGAGTTAGGAATTCGGAGCGTTGCACCAGCTAATCCAGCAATAGCAGGAAGTGAGTAATAGAGAGTGTTCACTTCTTTCAGCACTGTTTTGTATTCTTCGGATCCAGACAATAAACCTTCAGTCATACCAAAATTATAGCCAAAATCCTTCATATAGTTGATGATCACTCCCCACATGGCCCACGTGGCAAATGATAGGAAAAGGGCGGGAATGGATAACCAAAGATTCTTATTAGCTATCGTTTTACCAGTTGATTCCCAAAAATCCTGGTTTTCAACATCCCATTTTTCAAGATTGGTTGGCATAATTAAATTCCTCCTAAAGGTATAGTTAAATAACGATTGAATTTTTTAATAGGACGCATCTCTCTTATCCAAAATTTATTACTCGCTTATTGTAAACTGCCAAACTATTATTCTAGACCGCTTGAAAACTTGGAGGTTTTCATAATCGATCGATGCATCCATACCAGACATACAAAGGATAAGATAAACATGAACATCCAACAGCTGGTATATAAACCAGTTCCTTCCAGCAGATATCCAAAGATGATCGGACAGAAAAATCCGCCTAAACCTCCAAGCACTCCAACCATACCACCAACCACCCCGACTTCTTCCGGAAAATAATCGGGAATATGCTTATATACTGCAGCCTTACCAATTCCCCAAATGCTTCCTAATAAAATGACCAACACCGCAAAGATCCATACATTTGCCTGGAAATAAATTCGAGTCACTCCTTTAGCGAGAAGTTCCTTCTTTAGCACTTTTTGTCCTTCAGTAACTACGCTTTCCTGCCAAACTTCCTTGGTAGGGAAAACCAATACCTGGTCATCTAAATTTTCAAATGTGGTGGGTTTGACCTGCAGAGGATACTTTTTCCCCTCAACATCAATTTCTGTTTCTGAAACCCTGGTCACAATTCCAGAGCGTTGGGCCATGATCCCTTTTCCTGGAGAATAGATATCCATTTTAGGTACGATGAGCATGAAGCTGATGAGTGTCGATGTGCCCAGAATCCAATACATGACCTTTCTAGCTCCATGCTTATCTGACATCCATCCTCCGAGAGCCCGAATTACCCCGGAGGGGAAACTAAATAAAGCGGCAAAGATTCCTGCTGTCACGATAGGCATATAATAGACATTTACAAAATATGGAACGAGCCATTGGGAAAAAGCTACAAAACACCCAAAAACCAAAAAATAATAGAACCCGAAGCGCCATACACGGATATTTTTTAGAGGACTAAGCATTTTTACCCAGGTCTTATTACTTGAAGCAGGCTTTTTATTCTCTGCAAATAAAAAGAAAATGATCCCCATAATCACCAACATTGCGGCATAGACTTTCGGCAGCATGCGCCAGCCTTCCATATTTGTTCCATTGGCTGTATACGTATTGAGCAATGTTGGCGCAAATAAAGTTGTTAAGGCTGCCCCCGCATTGCCTGCGCCAAAAATCCCTAGAGTTGTTCCCTGCAGTTTTCTCGGATACCAGACAGATGTAAAAGCAATACCAATGGCAAAGCTGGCACCTGTTAACCCAAAACCAAAACTGCATAAAGCAAAACTGATAAAATCATTAGCATAAGATAAAAGAAACATGGGCACCGCACAGATGAACAACAAGATTACAAATATCGGTTTTCCCCCAAATTTATCCGTAAGCATACCAGCTGGTAGACGGAAGATCGACCCCGTTAGAACTGGGATTCCCATCAGCCACCCAATCTCGATTGGTCCCCAATCAAAATACTGATTCGTGACCAAATAAGTTACAAGGACACCGTTTATCATCCATACGGCAAAACAGGCCGTAAAAGCCAGTGTGTTTAAAAAAAGTATCTTATGTGAGGTAGCGGTTGCTTCTTTTTGCATTGTTACTCAATCTATTAATAAATGTTGTGTCAGGAGCCGTTTTCGATACGAATAGACAAATCCCATATGGGCGGAATATTTTGGATTTACAGTTGGCATAATTAGGGCAAGGGAATCTAAAGGTACAATTTACCACGGCCAGACTGGGCCGTTGAAGAAGATTTCTTTCGATTAAAAAGTATGCTCCATTTGTTATACTGTTATACCCACACTGTTCCGGATTTCATTTTCCTCATCGCTTCAAGCCTGTATACTTTCGCATAGAAATGAATGGTCTCCAAAAATATGTAAGCGGATAGGTAAATGCGTGGACAAGTTTGGTAAAAGGGAAATACGCAAATAATAATAAAGCGACGACTATATGAAGCTTATTCACAAGTGGTACCGCCTGCATTAATGATGGATCTGGTTGCAGTTTAACAACACTCCACAGCCAGGGCGCAACAGAATAAGTTACTCCGAAAACCAACTTTATTGCCGACTGATAAAGCCCAAAGAAGGCGATAAGAATCAAAAATATCAAGACTATGTAATCTTCAGCTTTGCTCATAGCCTTTATCTGAGGGATTACAATTCTCCGTACAAAGGCCCAGACAAGACCAAACAATAAGAGGATGCCGCCAAACATTCCAACCCATCGGAAAAAGTCTACCCAGGCTATAAGACTGAGCACGCCACCAACAACACCTACTAAATGTGTTACGAACAACGTAATGATTCCCCAATGGAGGCATAGTGCTGCAGGACCTATGGATGCACGACCAAAAAAGCCTGTAGATCTTGTGGTCCATAGAAAATCGCCCCGAGCGGTCCGATCCATCTTTCTGAAGGTGCCTTTAAACCCAAAAAAAAGACGATATAGTGTTCCGCCGAACAAAAGTAAAATTGAGATGTAGGGAAGACCGATAAAAAAGAAATCGTTAAATATAGCAAAAAGATTTTCAAGCATAGCAAAAAGATTATCAAGCATAACTGCATCCTTCTTCTTTTGGTTTTGATTGTTGTGTTGGTAGTGCTTGTGTTTTCAGATCGAGATCTATGACCTTTTCCAATGCACCCAACAGATGGAAGTAGGGTGTTTCCAATTCTTCCAATCGAGAGCGTATCGGAGGCATGAAGGGCAACATATACTCATCAATAAATTTTCCTCTTATAGGATCGTCTTTCGATTCAGCAGTCAGCGAAAGGAAATCTACCATTAGTGGCAGATAATCCGGCAACTCTCCACCATTAATTGACTGTCCAAAATGCCTGTAGATTCCAATTAGCTCTATCATGTATTCGTTTCTATCGGAAACGGCAGCATTGGCACAGGTCTGCGGTTCATCAAACGTATGACTTCCAAGATAGAGAGGACATTTGGGCTGGAGCTCAAACAGGTCGACATAGTCCTCATCGGAGATGGTCTCTTCCTTTAGAAAAATGGAAAGCAGCTTTGCACTCTCCTTATCGACGGTCTCCAATCCTGCAAGCACTCGATCAGCATCTTTTTTGGTTTTCGCCTTCTCCGTATCCACTTCAGGTGGACTGCACCACAACTCGCCGATGAGCGCGTAAACATCTTTAACTACTTGATTTCCATTTCCGTTATTCATAGTCTTTTGAATCAGTATGATACGATTTGAAGTAGCTCTTTCTTCTCTTCATTGGCGACCAGGGATTCATCTTATCAAAGCCTGCGAGGCCACGCTCGGTATACGGACTCATCTCGGCATTTTCACGCTTTGTAGTCGGTAGAACAAAGCGTTCATTGTAGAAGGCAAGTGATAATGCCCGCACCATTTCTTTTGCATCCTCTTCGGTCAACCCCACCTGTTTGAGTACATCCAGATTTGGCTTTTTTTCCACCCTCAGGCTTCTCTCGTGGTGCCTTACCGCAAGCTGACGCAGAAGTGCCGTTTTCACTACTTGTTCGTTCCCGGCTCCAAACATACTGGCGAGGTAGGTGATGGGGAGACGGAATTTGTCTAATTCATCCAGACCGACAAGCGGGCCATTTTCCGGCTTCGTCATGTCAAACACATCTGTGTCTAAAGGAGTGTTCTTTCCTGTGCTGGTGGTGATAGGGGCCAACGGCGGAATATAGAACAGGGAAGGAAGAGTTCTGAATTCAGGGTGTAGTGGCAGCGCTAATTCCCACTTTTTGACTATTTTGTAAATGGGTGAGCGTTGCGCTGCGTCAATCCAATCATCACCGAGGCCTTCTTTCTTCGCCGCTTCGATCACACTGGGATCAAACGGGTCCAGAATGGCCTCTCTATGCTTCGTCACTAAGTCCTGATCATCTGCCAAAGTCACTTCATTTACCATGTCCATATCGTAAAGAAGGACTCCAAATGAGCGGATTTTCCCCACACAGGAATGAAAGCAGACCGGAGGCAGACCGGATTCAACTCTCGGGTAGCAGAGAATACACTTTTCCATCTTTCCGCTGACCCAATTGTAATAGGGTTTTTTGTAGGGGCAGGAAGAGATGCAGTAGCGCCAGTTTCGGCATCTGTCTTGATCAATGAGAACAATGCCGTCTTCTTCCCGCTTGTAAGCGGCGCCGGATGGACAGGCACCGACACAAGCGGGATTGAGACAATGATTGCATATACGGGGAAGATAAAAATAGAATATATCTCTGAATTTAAGGAATGCTTCTTTCTCCGCTTCGTTCATATCCTTAAAATTGATGTCGTACTTTCCGGTAACGTGGGCACCGCCAGCGTTGTCTTCCCAGTTTACACCCCAATTGATGGGGACATCTTCCTCTTCGGTTACCATGGATTTGGGTGATGCAACCGGCTGCTGTTCAGTTTGCTCTGAATTGTGGAGATCATCGTAACTGAAAGTATATACGTCACCGTCTCCGTAATAATCCTTCATTTCAGGTGTGTGCGGATTGAAGAAGAGATTGGACAGCATATAGGCTTTACTGCCATAGCGAAGCTGCAGCTTACCATTCTTTTTAATCCATCCTCCTTTCCACATTTCCTGATTTTCCCACTGTTTTGGATAGCCGATACCCGGCTTTGTCTCCACATTGTTCCACCACATATATTCGGCGCCTTCCCGATTCGTCCATACATTCTTGCAGGCGACCGTACAGGTGTTGCAACCAATGCACTTTTCCAGGTTGAACGTCATACTCATTTGTGACTTTACTCGCATATTGTTTACCTATCCTTCCGGTAGCTTGTGCAGTTCACTTTCCTTGTAGACCGGCTTCCCATCATCACCAAGCGGCATTTTTCGGATGATGACCCCATGGTCCCTCTCTGAGGGGCTTGTCCCCCAGTAGTTGGTGTAATACGAAAATTGGGCGTATCCGCCAATCATAGTGTGAGGATTCATCAAAATTCTCGTTGTTGCGTTGTTGTTTCCTCCCCGCAGATCGGAGAGTTTATTCTTCTTGGCAAGAGGAGAGAAAGGAACATTTATGTGCCTTTCGACTTGGTGGTAAGTAATGGCCATATTCCTCGGTACCTGATGGCTTACCACTGCTCTTACCACTTCAATGCCGTTCTCGCAGAACATTTCCACCCAGTCGTTATCTTTCACCTCAATCTCATCAGCATCATCGGGATTCAGCCATACGGTAGGACCTCCGCGAGACATGTGCATCATGGGCCAATGGTCCCTAAAAGAGCTGTGTATTTGCCACTTGCCGTGTGGCGTAATAAAGCGGAATACCTTTGACTTTGGACCGGCCTTATCAAGATTGATATCTCCAATAGCCACCATGTCCAACGGCGGTTTATTGGTGGGTAGCGCTTCTCCCAGTTCTCTGATTCCCTGATGGTCGTAGTAAATCTCTTGCCTGCCCGAAAGGGTGTGCCACGGCTTCAGCCGTTCCACATTCATCGTAAACGGACCAAAAGTCCTCTGTTTGCCATCTTTATCTGCCAATACAGCACTCCACTGTGGTGTGGTGTGAATTCTTCTCGGCTGTGAAATGATGTCCTTGTAATGAACCTTCCTGTCTTTGACTCCTTCAACCATGTCGGCGAGTGGAAGCCCCACTTTCTTTTCCATTTCCTTGAAAAACATAGACGACAGTCGACCATTGAGTTCAGGAGAGATCTGAAGAATGACCTCGCATGCCTGTTCCGGTTTTTCAAAATATACTCGTCCGTTCTTGACATCTAATGCTTCATTGTTCTTGAGTTCTTCTTCAACGATGGGCGTCAGGTCAGTGTACTGTCCTTTGGAGCCATAGCCTTTTGGCTGGCTGACGAGCGGGCCTAACGAAACTAACTTTTCGTAAACATTGGTGTAATCCCTCTCCACAATAGCAATACTGGGAAAAGATTTGCCGGCGACAGCTTCTGTGTCTCCGTTTCGCCAGTCCTTTACTTCTCCCAAAGGTTGAGCAAGCATACCAGGACTATCCATCCAGGTGGCGTTCATCACAACATCTTTTATGGGGTCCGGGAGGTGCTTCTTTGCCAATTTTTCGAACTGCTTGGCGATTATTTTGAAGGAATCCCAATCGTGTTTTGCTTCCCACGGCGGCTGCGTTGCAGGCGTCAGTGGGTGAACAAAAGTGTGCATGTCGCCAAAGGTGACATCATATTTCTCATACCAGAATGCAGCCGGTAGGACCACATCGGAATAGTTGGCAGTGGAATCCATTCGAATGTTGAGATTCACCAGAAAATCTAGTTTCCCCATTGGAGAATCTTCTTTCCATTCGATTTCATTCACCAGGTCTTTTGCCGGTTCTTCGTCCCACATCACATTATTGTGCGTCCCGAGCCAGTGCTTGAGCGATATTTCATGCCCCCGCATACTGGTTCCAATGAGGTTTCCACGGTACACGGTGACCATCTTCAGTTGATTCTCGGGAGCATCCACATCATGGATGGCAAAATTGTATGTGCCATCCTTAAATTGCTCCAGCACCCAGTCTTTCACTTCATCATCGGTCTTGCACCCGGCGGCGACAGCTTCCTTGTAGATCTCTAGCGAATTCTTCTTGTCAATTTGTGGGAAGAAAGGCAGCCATCCCAATCTGACGGCAAGTGCATTCATATCGGCAGCGTGGTTGAATTTTGGAAGCTTCTTGGCTCCCGTTGCCCACTGGGTATCAAGAGACATGTTGTCGTATCGCCATTGACCGGTTTGGAAATACCACAGCGAGGTGGAATTCATGAGCCGCGGAGGCCTTTGCCAATCGAGGGCGCCACTCATATTCACAAATGCAGCATTCAGACGAGTGTGTTGGGTGCCGACGTAATGGTTAAAATTACCCCCGTTCACCCCGTTGCAGCCGCAAAGAGCAAGCATTACCGCCTCGTTGCGGTAATATAAGGATGCGCCATGATAGAAGTGCTGAATTCCCGGACCTGTGATAAAGAGTGATTTACCCTTTGTCTTTTCGGCATTTTCCGCAAATTCCTTTCCAATTTGAATAGCAAGGTCTCTACCCACACCCGTATGTGATTCTTGCCAGGCAGGAGTATAGGGCTTCGGGTCATTGTAGTCTTCTGGATAATCACCACCTAAACCTCTTCCTACACCTGCCTGTGCCATGGTGAGGTCGAAAGCGGTAGTGACGAGCAGCTCTTTGCCATCTTTTGTTTTGACTTTTCTGGCGGGAACTGAACGTAGAATTTCTTTTGCATTTTGCCCCTTACCTTCAGTTTTGCCTATGAAGATACTGAAAGTATCGCTGAAGTCACTGAACGAGACCGATGCCTCCTGGTCATCATTCCCGAGCAAGGTGAGAAGCGGATCGAAGTCTTCTTTGGTGACAGCATTCTTGAGCTGTAGGTTCCAGTTGCCGGTCGGTTTCTCCTCCCATCTGAAACCGATGGAACCGGTGGGAACGTGGAGCTTCCCATCACCATCGGTCATGATGAGCTTCCAATCGGCGTTTTCCTCGTTGGCGTATTCTGTAATATCAGACGCACGCAGGAAGCGCCCCATCTGGTATTTGTCGCCATCTTTATCCAGAACCACCAGAAAAGGTAGGTTGGTGTATTGCTTTGAATACTCGGTGAAATATGGCGTTTCCTTATCGACATAGAACTCTTTCAGGATGACATGGATACATGCCATGAGGAAGGCACCATCACTGCCGGGAACGAGCGGAACCCATGTATCAGCATATTTGGTTACGTCCGAATAGTTGGGTGACATTACCACGATCTTTGAGCCGCGATATTTTGCTTCCGAAAGGAAATGACTGTCAGCCGTCCGGGTCATATTTATATTTGAACCAGCGACAATCCAGTAAGTGCCAAGATACCAGTCGGAACTCTCACAATTTTCCGTCTGGTCTCCGAACATGCTGGATGAAACATGTGGAAGGTCATGATACCACTCGTAATAGCTGCAGTAGATGCCGCCCAGTATATTGTTATACCTATGCCCTGAAATGAAGCTGAGCAAACTCATGGCAGGGATGGGTGAGAAATTGGCCATGTGATCGGGTCCATACTTTTTGATAGTGTGAATCTGGCCTGCTGCGACTAGTTCAGTCGCTTGGTCCCAACTTACTCTCTTCCAACCCCCTTTGCCTCTTGCAGATTTGTATATCTTTGACTTCTCTTTATCTTCAACGACGCTTCCGTATGCTTCAACAGCATCTTTGCCACTGTTGAGTTCTTCGGTGTAAAAATCCCACAGCGCTTTGCGTACGTAAGGAAACTTGGGCCTTAGGGGGCTGTAAGGATACCAAGAAGCCGTGACGCCTCTCTGGCAACCTCTGGGTTCAACATTCGGGATATCAGGATCGATTTGCGGATAGTCCGTCTTTTGAAGTTCCCAGCAAATGAGCCCATCTTTGACGAAGACCTCCCAACTGCAGGCCATGGAACAGTTCACGCCGTGACCTGTTCGCACGCTGTAGTCGTAGCTCCATCGCTTACGGTAGAATTCTTCCCATGACCTTGAATCTTTTGTCTCTTTAAACCATTTCATTATTTAAACTCCATATTCTTTTTTCCTGCGATAAGTCCCGTTAAAGTGAGCAAAACTACCCCCAATAAACCTATAAGAATTGTAAGAGTGTAGTGTGATAACACTTTAGCAGTCACTACTTGAACCTCATCGGGCTGCTGCATGCTTATTAGAAAAGCCAATACATGGCCTCGCTCTTCCTCGGTAAGTGGACGAGGATGGTAAAGTGGTCCCATTGTTGGGAAAGGTATTGTCTCAAGGAAGATGGAAAGACCATACTCTTTAAACTTTTGATGTGCGATGGTCAGGTCGGGACCCCAAGGACCACCGCCAGAGGTTATCGCTTTTTCGCCCATTACGCTATGACAACCCATGCAAGGTGGTCCACCATTTTCGAATGGTTTTACACCCATGACTAGATCTTTGCCAATATCGGAATCCCCTTCAACTGTCTCCGAAGATTCCTCTCCCCAGTCATCACTATCCTCATCAGACTCAGCAAGTGACAAAACATAATAGGCAAGCGCCCAGTATTGGTCAGGAGACAGTCCTTTTTCAAAAGCCGGCATTGCTGCCCCCATCCCAACATAAATAGTTTGGTATATTTCTTCTACATTCGAACCGCCTTTCATTCTATCTGCTGGTCCTGTTAAGTCATAAGGGCGTATGGGATCTTTCCAGTCGTCTATAAGGCTATTTGACCTCAGACCGTCACCTTGTCCATATGAGCCATGGCATGCGACACAATTATCGACATAAAGTGTTTCACCCATGGTAAGAAGTTCATCTGTCTCGGGAGGAGGTTCCGGAAACGAAATCGCTGTTGGAGTTTTGCCTTTGAACGTATTGGTGATATCCAATTCTTTTACATGTGCCACCAATGAATTTATTTCTTGTTCATCCAAATCTTGCTTAAATGCAGGCATCAAGGTTCCAGGTATGCCCCTGGTAATTACCCGGTTAATGTCATCATCCGTTGGCAAACTAATTGTAGAGCGAATCTTGTACTTACCTGATGTGAAATCCCGGGGCTTAGGGTCAAGGAATTTAGCAGCGAATCCATCTCCTCTTCCTTCATCACCATGGCAGACTGAACAATATTCTTTATAAATCTTATATCCCTTAACTTGCTTTTGAGCTGGTAGAGACCATATCGTTATAGTTACTAAAATCCATTTAAGAATAATGATTCTTTTTGAATTGTAAAGCTTTTTATTCATTTTTCACTCCACAGGTATCTTTTTTTACTTGTTTGATAAGTACCCAGAATAAAAAAAGCCGCATTTAATTTGCGGCTTCTTAAAATCATACTAGGTATTTTCAAGTGATTCATTTACTGTCTTGATAATTCATTTATTTTGACACTAAACAGATATTGGTTCTTCATATTTAGATTGTGTGCAGGCAGGGTAGATCGATATTAATTCTTCATACATATTTAGTTTTAGTATTGTGTGTAAGGTAGATCAATTATTATTAATAAATCCACTATCGTAAACTAATAAAGATAATAAGATATGCAAACCTATTTATTCTAAATAATACATTTCATCCTTATATTTTTAATATTTTCTTGAAGATTAATAGTAAAGTTTTATACATAAATCATTGACTTGAGATTTGAAATCACCCGGTTCACTTGGTAACAAAAAGTCATTTAGTTAAAAATTACTTAAATTTAATCACTGAAATGAAAGAAATAGGTACAGAATTGTATTAAGGATTACTATGTTGGATGAAACAAAAGCTCGTTTTCTATAAAAACCCTGAAAAAACGAGATATTTTATTATACGGTAGTATAGAGTAAGAAGTTATCTATTGAAAGGGAGATTCTATTTAAGAGATTAGGTTATAATTGAACATCCATTTCAATCGTTTTATTATTTCTCAGAACTTTGACTTTTATTTTTTGCCCTTTTTTCAGTTCACCCATTCGCCCCATATATTCACGAATATTCAATACGCTTTTCCCATTTATTTCAATGATAACATCGCCTTTGATCATCCCAGCTTTTCCTGCAGGACTTTCTTGAGAAGTGACGCCGTCAATTTTCATTCCTTCTTTACTGCCACCGCCATAAGATGGAATTATACCTAAAGTAACACCGCGAATTCTTCTTCCTTTGGGTGCCTCTTTGGGTCCCGCTTCAGAGAAAATAGGTCTTTTATTATTCGTGTTTAATATCATAGTAAGATTATAAACGAAATCTAAAATGAGTTTTTCACCATGTGTATTAATTAATTCCCAATCATCTTCAGGAAGATGATACTCGCTATGGGCGCCTGTAAAGAAAAATAGAACAGGAACATTCTTAACATAGAAACTGGAATGATCACTGGGGCCATATCCTTCCATTGATTTTGTAAAGGATAAATCGCTTTCGGCAAATAAATTATCCAATAAAGGCTCAAAGGATGGTGAGGTGCCAACGGCACCAACCATAATGGTTGAATCACGCAAACGACCCACCATATCTAAATTTATCATGGTTGAAATATCTTCAGGTGAAACAACTTTAGAATTCTCAATAAAATATTTAGATCCTAATAATCCTTTTTCTTCTGCATCAAAAGCAACAAAGGCGATACTTCTTTTAAGGGATTTTCGGTTTTCATATAGCTTATGGCTTAACTCCAGGATTCCTGATGTACCAGAAGCATTATCATCGGCGCCATTATGAACGGCAGTTGTATCCCGTTTACGGGATCCTGTATGCGCACCACCCATACCTAAATGATCAAAATGAGCACCCAATACGATAAACTCATCTTTTAGCACCGGATCATTACCTCTAATAATGCCAACAACATTGTTTCCTTGAATTGTCTTTTCTTCTAACTCTATCATAGTAGAGATGAGAATATCATCAAGTTCAAATTGGATTGTTTCTAAAGAAGAGTCCATTATTTCTTGAATGGATGCAATGGATTGGCCAAAAGGCTTTAGTAGCGTATTTGCAGCTTCACCCGAAAGTTGAATAGCAGGAATGCTTTTGGTCGAACTTGCTGCTGTGTGATCAAAGTTGGGTAGTTCGCGATTTTCATCTTTAGAAATAAAAATGATACCCAATGCATTATGGTCTCGCGCCACCATCATCTTTTTATTTAAGGAAGCATGGCCAAAGTAGGGAGAATGAGGATGAACCTGTTCCGGCGCATCCACCATCACCATGACCCATTTCCCATTTACATCTATATTAGAGTAATCATCCCAATTTGGTTCCTCACTCATATTGAAACCGTATCCAGCAAAAACAGCACTACCAGAGAATGATCCATTCCCTGAAAATGGCATGGGAATAAAATCAATGGCAGGGTTGAGTTTATCTTCGCCAATCTTCAACGAAGTCATCTCACCTATTTCAGTGCCTTCGGAAATATCAAATGGCTGTGTAAAGCCACCGTCAATACCACCAGGTTTTAGTCCAATGGCTTTCCAGTGATCGATAATATAGGAGATGGCATCTTTTGATTCATTTGTGCCGGGATAGCGTCCCTTCCTAGAATCATCAGATAAAAACTGAATATGTTCTATAATTTCAGATTCGAGTATTTTTGAATTTCCCGGGTCTATTCCACTTTGTTTTTTCATTAAGACCAATACTATTATGGTCAGAATAAAACCGATTAAAACCAGATTATTTTTTTGAATTTTCATAATATTAAATTAGGGGTTATTTGAACATTGTACTTAAATCCATCATAAATAGATTTAAGCTTCTATCGCCAGGTTTGGCATTTCTGCTTGAAGAGAATAACATGGAATTTCCATCTGGAGACATAACGGGAAACCCATCAAATGAATCACTATATGTCAGACGTGTTTGTCTCCCTGTTTCAATATTCATCAAATAAATTTCAAAATTATAGGGAGGGAGCACCTTGACAAAAACAAAATGTTTGCCATCGGGACTCGGATGGGGAGCCCAATTGGTTTGATCATCTTCAAATGTGATTTGTTTTAAATCAGAGCCATCATGTTTGATTGTAAAAATGGTCATGGGTTTCGCACGTGCATCGTCGTATTCTTTTTTCCACGCACGATATAAAATGGTTTCGCTATCGGGCATATAAAAAGAGCCACCTTCTTGCCAATCATCCGTAAAGGTTATTTGGTGCTCATCCGTGCCATCGGATTTCATTTTCCACAGATCCAATTTTCCATCAGTTTGGCGTGTGAAAAGAATCCACTTTCCATCAGGGGATACGGAAACTTCTGCATCATAATTCATATTGTTGGTTAGTCGAACAATATTTTCTCCATTCAAATCACTTGAATATAGTTCCGCTCCTTGGGGATAAATGGTTGGCACAGACCAGTCTCCAACTGGAATATCTGGATAATCTCGGGTTGAAGTCCAAATGAGTTTGTCGCCTGAAGGATAATAATAAGAACATGCGTCTTCACCCTTATGGTTTATTCTTTTAATATTGGTCCCATCAATATTTGCTGTGTATACATGGTGGACGGCATCGTCATCTGCAATTTTTGCATTACAAATGAAACTATTTCCGTCAGGTGAAAAGTATGCTTCGGCTGCTTTCCCTAAATTTGGGATTAGGGATATGGGGAGTTCTTTTGATGCCTTTTTGAGTGAAGGGGATGGTGTAACCAATTGAGCGTCGGGTACTGTGGTATTACAACCGATAAAGACAAGAAGTCCAATTCCCCCTAAAATGATTTTATTAAACATGATAGTTAGTTCCTTTATTTATCACCCTTAGACCTGGCGCATTCCTTCGGCTGCACCAGATAAAAAAGCAACGATCCAAATGCCATACCCAACCCAAAGTAGTTTTTTAAATCTAGGTTGCAATTGAATTGTTTCTTTTGATGGTAGTATAGTTTTCCAACTATTTATAACAATAAATACCATGATCAATAATCCAGCTAACCCTGTAAGTCCATGAGGTGTTGTTATGGGCTTACTTGATCCCATTGCCATGCAAGCAACAGCGGATATTTCTGAAACGATTCCAACAGTTAATAGTATCACATCTTTTATAGTTATTTCTTTTTTCAATAAAATTGTAATAATTGCAATTGAGTAAAGTATGAGAGATAAGGTAATAGCAATTGTTCCGACTAAAATGATGGGTTTCATAGAATAATCCTCTAAAATTAGGTTGGGAAGTTAAGCGTTTTCAAGTGAATCAAGATTGAGAAGTTATTTTAGAGGAAACACTAAAAAATAGATCTTTCTCAAATTCATTATTTGAGGTATAACATTTTCCCATAACCGATTGCCACAATTTCTTATCTTCCATACAAAAATAGAAGAAGACTTTATTATGCCAAGGTGCAAATGCATTCCACACGGTCTTAAAAATATTCTCTTTGATTTCTAAAGGATAAGAAAATTTCCCTGCAGCATCCGCCATGGGCATTTGCAATACTTTACTGGGGATACCCAAAGACCGCAGGCTTTTTATTGCAGGTTTTATAAAGGTCAACGTCCCCATTGATACCATTCCAATTTCTATTGGAGAAAACATAGATATAATTGTTTCCGCAATTTCTGTATAATCTTTTTCGTATGTTTCGTAATGCACGATGGGATGGAAGTGAAAGCCAACCAGCACACCCTTGCTGGATAACTGCCTGGCAGCATTTAATCGCTGATCTAATGAAGCGGTAAAATGTTCTTCATTTTTGATAATGGTTTGTGGGTTTAGAGACCAACAAACAAGAATGTTTGGGGGAAGGTCAATTGATAAGAAATAATTAATATTTTTTGTTTTTGTCTTGAATTCTAAAATAATATTTGGGTTATTTCTAGCAAAATCTAATTGTGCATCCAGAACACCATTTCGATTACCCATGGCCAATGAATCTGAAGACTGGCCGGATCCGATATGATAATTCTTATTTGGATCCAATTCAAGGTTTTTGAGTTTCTCTGCCAGATTTGATTCTATACCAATTGCGCCATCTTCATAAAATGTTTGAATACTACAATAACTGCAACCCAGACCACACCCCTGAATCGCATCGATGGTTTTCAAATTACAGCAAACCGTATTTTCAGACGCAACCGGGCAGAGACCGAATATTTCATGTTCTTCAGTATGATCCTTTACTTTTCGAATAATACTTTTTACTATCGGTGCATTGTTTTTATATTTCGATGGATTCACTTTTAAATTTTGCCAATCATTTTTTATTTTATTTAATATGGCTTTTTTCTTTTGGCCATTATTTGATTCAATTGATGATTCGATCGCATTCCATTTCTCCTCTAATGATGGTTCATCCCACATGTGGAAATCGACTGCCATGTCTGTGAGTTGAATTAGCTCTTGAAAAGTTAAACGATATGTCTTGCCAGTCTTATAAATAAAATGTTGAAGATGGTTATCCAATGATTGGAACAATGCATTTTTACTGAATTCAGTAAATTTATCTGAATAGCTTTTTAGTTTCATTTAAGTGGTGGATATTATTGAATTGGGCAAAGTTTGGATTGAGGACTAATTTCCTGGGCCAAAGTTTGCCCAAAGTCATCTGCACCAATGATGGTGATATCATTTAATTTATTCATAATCAGTCTCTATTTCTCGATAGTTCAAATATTTTTATCAATCAATTTTAATTATTTCTCACCAAAATTCATTCTGGTGTCTAAAACAAGATGAAAAAATACCAAAAAACTTCTGCCAGTTCCTTTAATAATCTTAAAATCCCTCAGTTATCAGTAAAAAAAGTAAATTTATGGTTGACATCATTTAAAATAATCTTTTAAGCTTCATTCAAGCATTTACTGCTATTTGACAGTTCAGCACCGGATTTTATCCAGAAAGGTGGAGGGATCAGGCCCTGTGAAACCTTAGCAACCTAATTTGCGCAACGCAACTTAAGGTGCTAATTCCTGCCTCGTAAAATGCGAGGATAGATGAGAGCTATGACGCTGAAATGTCAGGCTTTCCCCTGAATATCATCCTATTAAAACCATACGGACCCGTGCATATTTATATACAATGGGGTATCGTATATCCTGAAAGAAAGAAACC
This sequence comes from Fidelibacterota bacterium, assembly GCA_018674655.1. GTDB lineage: Bacteria > Fidelibacterota > Marinisomatia > Marinisomatales > TCS55 > TCS55. The sequence continues at coordinate 38,845 of JABGZQ010000043.1, forward strand.
TAAATCTCTATTCCACTAAAGGCATAGAAAGGAGAACCATATGGTCAAAAAAAACAATAACCATGCGGTCGATCCCCATTCTCTCTGGAATGAATCCACGCGAATTGTCCAAGGCAGTCAACATGCAGACCCCATACATGGAGGAATGAATGCACCATTACATTTGAGCACTTCCTTTAAATGGAATACTGTAAATGATGATGGTGGCTATGATTATAGTCGAACAGCAAACCCAACCCGGTCCATTTTGGAAGAACAATTGGCGCAATTAGAGAATGGACAGTATTGTTCGACCCATGGGAGTGGTATGTCCGCTGTAACGGCTGTTGCTCATCTATTTAAACAGGGTGAGCATGTGATCATTTCAAAAGATTGCTATGGCGGCGTTTTTAGGTTATTCAATGATGTAATTCGATATTTTGGTGTGGAAGTTTCATTTGTTGATTTAAAAAACTTGGATCAAGTCCGTGATGTTCTTCAACCGAACACAAAATGTATATGGGCGGAATCCCCAACAAATCCTTTGCTGAGGTTGGTCGATATTAAAGCATTATCTATAATTGCAAATGAATCTGATGCTTTCCTTGTTTTAGATAATACTTTTTGTTCCCCGATTCTCCAAAAACCATTAGATCTTGGTGCCCATATTGTGGTGCATTCATTATCAAAATATATTAATGGGCATTGCGATGTTTTGGGCGGTGCCGTCATTACAAATGATAAAGACGTGGCCAATCGCATCCATTTTTTGACGAATGCCATGGGGATTGGCTCGCCGGCATTTGATTCATGGTTAATCCTTCGCGGGATAAAAACGTTGAATATTAGATATCGCCATCAAGAAAAGACTGCGATGTTTGTCGCTAAAACACTGGCGAAACATCCTTTGATATCACGGGTGATTTATCCTGGGTTAAAGAGTCATCCAGACCATGATTTAGCAAAAAGACAACAAAATGGGTTTGGTTCTGTCATTTGTATCGAATTGTCAGGCGGATTAGATGCAGCAAAGATATTGGCTGAGGGTACAAAACTTTGCACATTGGCTGTGTCGTTAGGGGGTGTATCCACCCTGATTGAAGTACCTGCTTTTCATAGTCATGCATCCATGACAAAAGCTGCGAGAGTTGAAGCGGGCATTAGTAATGGGTTAATTCGCTTATCCATTGGATTGGAAGAACCTGAAGATATTGTAAATGATTTGGTTCAAGGATTAGAATTAATAAGAAATATAACAGATAAACAGAAAATTATGTGTTCAGTTAATAATTACGATTATTCAATATAAATCCGGCGCCATATGAAGGTTAAAATTCTCAAATTTGGTGGATCTTCAATCTCCAATGCCGATCGTATTCGAAATGTTGAAGGGATCATCCGCCAGAAACTAAATGAAAATGAACCCTTAGCTGTTGTTGTATCAGCCCACGGCGGCGTAACAAATAAACTGGTCACATTGGCTGAATCAGCTGCAAAAGGCCAGGATGTATCTTCTCTATTTCAAGATTTAAAAGAACACCATATTCGAATTATTGAAGTACTTTTCCCTAAGGTTTACAAAGCCATACGATCTCAAATTGAACTTTATTTTGATGAATTACAAAATGATATTTCTTTTCTATCTAGTGAAAAAAAATTATCATCACAATCCTTAGATAAATTCCTCTCCTTTGGTGAATTATTCTCCACCCTTATTTTAGCAGAATATTTTTCCCAAAATGGAATTCCTGCTGAGCAGTTGGATGCGCGGGATGTTGTTTTGACTGATGATCATTATGGTTATGCCTATGTGCATTATCAAAGATCATATAATCGGATTCGATCCTATTTTAAAGGTCGGGCCAAGCTTCAAATTATTACTGGTTTTTTAGGTGCCACGGAATCGGGGGAAACAACCACCCTTGGCCGCAGTGGTTCAGATTATTCAGCTTCAATTTTTGGTGCTGCTTTAAATGCATCCTTTATTGAAATATGGACTGACGTTGATGGCATTTTATCGGCAGATCCAAACATTGTTACTGATGCAAAAACCATACCCAATTTAACCTATGAAGAAGCAATGGAATTGGCCCACGCCGGTGCGCGGGTGATCTTTCCACCGACGATGATCCCGGCTAAATACAAACAGATTCCTATTGTTATTAAAAACACATTTAATCCGGAGCATTCCGGTTCATTGATAAAACAAACACGGAAGGTCAATGGTGAAAAAGCCGTGGGAATTTCCTCTATTTCGGATATTAGTTTACTTCGCCTTCAGGGTGCGGGAATGGTGAGTATCCATGGGATTAATGGACGGATTTTCTCGGCCTTGGCACGAAAAAAAATCAGCGTTCTTTTGGTTTCACAAGCTTTTAGCGAGCATGCCACCTGTTTTGCACTTAATCCGCTCATGGTTAAAAAGGCAGTAAATGCACTAGAAGTAGAATTTGCTGTTGAAATGAAAAACCGTTATATTGAACCAATTCGGATTGAAGAAAATTTATCCATGGTGGCTGTAGTTGGGGAAGGGATGCGCCATACACCGGGGATTTCCGGAACTGTATTTGGTACACTGGGCAACCAAGAGGTGAATATTATTGCCATTGCACAGGGATCTTCTGAAAGAAATATTTCATTCATCGTGGAGGATCGGGAGGTTGATCAGGCGATCCAATCGCTATACAGGGAATTTTTCGATGAATCCAAAAACGCCATAGATTTATATCTCGTTGGGGTAGGAACGGTTGGGCATGAATTGCTTTCCATTTTAGGAGAATCAAATCAAGACCAAATTTGCTTAAAAGGTGTTGCCACCAGCAAGAAAATGCTATTGAGTGAAAGTTGTTTTGATCCAAACAAGATTGGAAACAAACTTAAAGAATCGGGTGACAAATTTGATTTAGATGAATTTCTTGATAATACCGGCGAACAAAAGGGGAATAAGGTATTTGTGGACTGTACTGCAAGCACTGCCGTTTCCCAAAAATATCCAGCGATTCTCGATTGTGGATTTTCTATTGTAACGGCCAATAAAATTGCCAACACATTGGATTATGGATTTTATCAATCCCTCCGTGAAAAAGCTTCAAAGAATGGGGTTTCGTTTTTTTATGAAGCAAATGTGGGGGCTGGGTTGCCTGTGATTTCCACTATGCAAAATTTACTTTCGACCGGCGATAAGATCATCAGCATTGAAGGTGTTTTCTCCGGCACATTGAGCTATCTATTCAATACTCTTACAGCCAAAATGAACTTTTCTGAATTGGTGAATAATGCCAAGTCCAATGGATTTACCGAACCGGATCCGAGACAGGATTTGAATGGGTTGGATGTGGCTCGAAAATTATTGATCTTGGCGAGAGAGACCGGCGCTGAGTTGGAATTGGAAGATATTATAGTAGAAAGTCTATTGCCCACCGGTAGCGAATCGTTTGATTCGGTTGATGGCTTTTTAAAGCATTTAGGGCAATTTGATGGTGAAATGAGAGTTAAGGTCAAAGAGGCTGAAGCCCAAAACAAAAGATTGAGATTCATCGGAAAATATGAAGATAAAAATGCTTCGGTCTCACTCCAAAAAATCGGGCGAGAACATCCTTTTTATGAATTGCAGGGAAGTGATAATATTATAGCTTTCCGAACCCGGCGATATCCGAATCAGCCCCTTGTTATTAAAGGCGCCGGCGCCGGCGCAGCCGTAACTGCTGCAGGTGTTTTGGGTGACATTCAACGGTGCTTAGTGAGTAATTAAAATGAGTCAAAAAATTAAAGTTAGTGTTTTGGGTGCCACAGGAATAGTGGGGCAGAATTTTCTACGACTTCTCCATGGCCATCCTTGGTTCCAGATAGTGGATGTGGCAGCTTCACCTCGATCTGCCGGGAAAACATATGCCGATGCTGCGGGTAAAAATTGGTTTATGTCAAGTGAAATTCCAACTGAAATAAAAAATTTAATCGTCCGGGAGGCCAAGGATTTTGATACAATTCCGGAAGAAGTAAAATGCGTTTTTTCTGCTATGGATTTACCCGACAAAGGAGATACACGGGAATTAGAATTTTCTTATGCAAAAGCGGGATACCCAATTGTAAGTACCAGTTCTGCCAATCGCGGGACAGATGATGTGCCCATGATCATCCCGGAGATTAACCCAGATCATGCGGATGTGATTCCAATCCAGCAAGCGAATCGTGGCTTACCAAACACTGGTTTTGTGGCTGTTAAGCCCAATTGTTCCATTCAATCCTATTTGGTGACATTGGCCGCTTTAGAAAATGCCGGTTTTCCAGTGAATCAAGTTCAGGTAACCTCCCTTCAGGCTGTTTCCGGCGCAGGACAGACCGGTATCCAATCCAAAGAAATGAAAGATAATGTGATTCCATTCATTGCAGGGGAAGAAGAAAAAACAGAGAATGAACCGCTAAAAATACTTGGGACAGTTTCAGAAAAAGGCATCCTCAATTATAATCAAATAAATATCAGTGCTGTGTGTACCCGCGTTTCAGTCATTGATGGACACACCGCCGTAATCCATGTCAGTTTCCGGAAGAAAGTGCCTTCCATAGAAAAGATCAAATCGATCTGGACAAAATATACTGCATTCCCCCAGGAAGCGGGATTGCCACTGGCTCCGAAAAATCCCATTATTTATTTAGAAGATGAAAACCGTCCCCAGCCAAAAATCGATCGGGATGTTGATAAGGGAATGGCTGTTTCTGTCGGTCGTTTAGCTGAAGACAAATTTTTTGATATCCGTTATGTGGCGCTTTCTCACAATACGGTTCGGGGTGCCGCTGGTGGGGCCATTTTAATGGCTGAATTATTAGCCGAGAAAGGTTACATTTATGCCTAAAGATTCTATACAAGTCCGAGCTACCGCGTCTGTCGCAAACGTGTCCTGTGGGTTTGATTGTATTGGCTATGCGATTACGAATCCCGGTGATACCTTAACAATTTCACTCAAAAATAAGCCAGGGATTGATATCAGTTTATCAGGACCGAAATCGGATTCAATTTCGACAATTGCTGAAAAAAATACAGCAGGAAAGGCGATCCTGTCCCTGTTAAATACAATCGCCAGTGATCAAGGGTTCATGGTGAAGATTAAAAAGGGGATTCCGCCGGGTAGCGGGATTGGGTCCAGTGCCGCTAGCGCTGCCGCGGCAGTGGTTGGTGCGAATGAACTATTGGGGAAACCACTAGAATTAAATGATTTGCTGGTCCACGGCATGGCCGGTGAGGCGGTTGCCTCAGGCGGATTTCATGCAGACAATGTTGCACCGGCACTTTTTGGCGGTATCATTTTAATCCGCAGTTATGAACCATTGGATATTCTGAATTTACCCGTTCCAAAATCATTATTTAGTACAGCTATTTTACCCGATTTTGTTGTGAATACAAGAGATGCCCGCCGGATGTTGCCTAAACGGGTACCTCTGAATTCCGCCGTGGAACAGGCTGGTAACCTAGCGGGGTTTACGCTGGGACTACATGCAAATGATTTTGAATTGTTGGGTCGTTCTATGGTTGATTTGTTCGCGGAACCAATTCGAGCGGAACTGATTCCCGGTTATCATGGGGTGCGTAATGCCGCCATTGATGCGGGTGCTATCGGTAGTGGCATCTCAGGTTCTGGGCCATCATTGTTTGCCCTTTCTGATTCGGAAGAAAAAGCTGAATCAATTGGAAAAGCGATGGTGAAAGCATTTAAGAAAGTAGGATTAAAAAGTCGCACTTTCAGTTCGCCTATTCACTCAATACCGCCTGAAATATTGGATTAATATTTGCGTTTTTACAGTACAGGCGGGGACTCATCATTTGTTGGGTTTAAAGAGGCGTTGTTTCGGGGATTGGCACCGGATGGTGGTTTATACATGCCTGAATCAATCCCCTTTTTAGGTAAGGAATTTTTCATTACAAACCATTCATACGCTGAATTGGCGGTGGGTATGATTGAGCCATTTGTATCAGATGACCTTACTCATGAGCAATTAGGAGAAATTGCAGAATCGGCCTTTGATTTTCGTATACCAATTGTGCAATTAAACGAATCAGATTTTCTCTTGGAGTTATTCCATGGTCCGACTTTAGCCTTCAAGGATTTTGCCGCACGATTCATGGCCCATGCCATGGCAGCCCTTTTAAAAAATGATCATTGTTTAACAATCCTGGTGGCCACATCCGGTGATACGGGAAGTGCCGTCGCCAATGGATTTTTAGGGCTGAATAATATTAAAGTTGTTATTCTTTACCCGTCCAATCGTGTCAGTGCAGTCCAGGAAAAGCAATTAACAACCATAGGAAAAAATATCACGGCACTGGAAGTAAACGGAAGTTTTGATGATTGCCAACGGATGGTTAAAGAAGCCTTTCGGGATGAGGAATTGACAAATCAAAAAACCTTAAGTTCAGCCAATTCAATTAATATCGGTCGACTGTTGCCCCAGTCTGTTTATTTCGCATGGGCCTGGAACAAAGCCAATGGGCCAAAAGTTTTCAGCGTCCCTTGTGGGAATTTTGGAAATTTAACCGGCGGTCTATTAGCCAAAAAAATGGGGTTACCAATTGAGACATTCATCGCGGCTACCAATGCCAATGATGTATTTCCTGAGTATTTAAAAAGCGGTATGGTAATAAATAACCCGGCAAAAAAGACAATTTCTAATGCCATGGATGTGAGTATACCCAGCAATTTGGAACGGATACAAAATTTATATAATAATGATTTAGTGTCAATTACAACGGACATTAAAAGTTGGGCTTTTTCTGATGATGAAACCAAAAATACAATTAAGAAATTGAATAATAATTCCAATTATATTGCGGATCCACACACGGCTGTGGGTATTTTAGGACTTGAAAAATTTCGTGAAGAATCCGGTTCAATCGAAAAGGGTGTCGTCCTTTCTACCGCTCATCCGGGGAAATTTTCTGATGTTGTTGATCCAATAATTGAAGAAAAAATTGATCTGCCAAATTCATTGAAAATGGCATTGAAAAAGGAAAAAGATGTCATTCCAATTAGAAATAATTATTCAGATTTAAAGGAATTTTTATGGGAATCGTAAGATCTCGTTTTGAAAGGAGATAATATGAAATTTGAAACAAAAGTTGTCCAAGCAGGCATGACACCGGACCCAACTACAGGAGCGATTTTGCCCCCATTATACCAGACTGCCACATATGTGCTGGAAGAGGTGGGTAAGGATAAAGGATTCGATTATACTCGATCGTCCAATCCGACTCGGCAAGTGATGGAAGAACAATTGGCGGTAATTGAAGGGGGTAAATATGGCGTTGCTTTTGCCAGTGGCATGGCGGCCGTTGACAGTTGTTTGAAACTTCTAAAGGCAGGTGACCATGTAGTTTGTTCTGACGATGTCTATGGTGGCGTTTCCCGTCATTTCAACCAGATTCTGGTCAATTATGATCTCCATTTCACTTACGTGGATTCTTCAGATGCGACCAATGTTGAGAATGCAATTCAATCGAATACAAAATTGATTTGGGTTGAGACGCCGACTAACCCACTACTTAAAGTCACTGACCTTGAAGCGGTTGGGAAGATCACCAAAAAACATGGCATTCTTTTTGGCGTTGATTCAACGTTCGCCACACCGGTGTTTTTACGCCCCTTGGAATATGGCGCTGATTTAGTCATGCACAGCACAACGAAGTATTTAAGCGGGCATAATCAACTAATTGGTGGCGTTGTTATCACCAATCAGGAAGATTTATTTGATGAACTGAAGTTTGTCCAAAAAACGATCGGCGCTGTACCGGGCCCATTTGATTGTTGGCTGACAACAATGGGTGTGAAAACACTTGACCTGCGAATGAAAAAACATGCTGAAAATGCCCAAGCTGTGGCTGAATATTTGGAAGCGCATCCGAAAGTTGCCAGTGTCACTTATCCTGGTTTAGCATCTCATCCATCCCATGCAATTGCGGAAAGACAAATGTCCGGATTCAGTGGTATGATCTCCTTTGAATTAACTGGTGGTATTCCTGCAGGCAAAACAGTCATGAATTCAGTTAAACTCGCCCAACTTGCAGAAAGCCTCGGGGCGGTGGAAACAATGATTACTCATCCGGCCACAATGACCCATGCTGAAGTACCAAAGGCAGACCGTGAAGCACGGGGACTTACAGATGGGTTGGTACGCATCTCAGTAGGAATTGAGCATGTGGACGATATTATTGCCGATTTGAGCCAAGCACTAAATAATGCATAAAATAATTATAAATGATCTCATTTAAAAATTCTGTGATGAAGAACGCTCGGGAATGCGGTTTGACCGATTCTATGATTCTCAGGGCAGGGACTATTGCCGGATTCCTAGAGGATATACTTAAGAAATCCGCCAATCCAAATTATGATAAGATTGAAATGGTTTTAGTTGATGCTTTAACTCGGGAAAGTGATCACCAGTTTTTCCGGGATTTCGATGAAAAAGTAAAGCATTGGGATTTAGAAATCATAGACAAGGGACAAAAGATCCTGACTATTTTTTTCCATTTACTCAATCAAGCAGAGCTGAAAGAAATTGCTTTTATCAACCGCCAAAGGGCCAATGCGTCCACATTTGAAAACCCAAGGCCCGATTCAATTTTCATGGCTGTGAAATCCATGCGCGATTCAGGTGTATCCTTGGAAGAAATCAAGAAACTTGTAAACAGCCTCGATATTCAACCCACCTTTACGGCCCACCCCACTGAAGCTCGGCGACGGTCTATTTTGGATAAGCAAAAAAAAGTAACAGATCAGCTTGAAATATATTTGTTTAGAGAACTGGGGGAACGAGACAGACTGGATCTTGAAATAAAAATTAAGCGTGTTTTGGCTTTGTTAATGCTGACGGATGAAGTAAGAGCCGAGCGGATCACTGTAATTGATGAAGTGAAAAACGCCATGTATTTTGTTATGGAATCCGCCTGGAATTCCATCCCCAAGCTCTATCGGGATTTTAGATCTGCGTTTAAAATGTATTATGATGCTGAAATTAATGTCCCCACTTATCTGCGTTTTCGATCCTGGATCGGCGGTGACAGAGATGGAAATCCTGCTGTCACCCATGAGGTTACCAAAAGTACTTTAAGACTCCAGCGTGAGACAATAATTCAAAAATATATTAATGCCATGGGTACAGTCTATCATGACCTGAGTATTTCCAATAAAAAAACGGAGACTGGTTCTATACTCCAAGAGTCAATACTGAATGATCTCTCCAAAGTTGAATTAAAATCCGGAGAAGAAGAACGCCTTCGCCGTGAACCCTTGAGATTGAAAGTATTATGCATACGCGAGAAATTGCGAAAAAAGAAACAGGGTGATCAAATATCTTATTCTCAACTTGAATTTCTCGACGATTTAAAATTATTGAAAAATGTATTGGATGCTACCCCTTTCCCGGAATTAAATGAAGGTGGTTCCCTCAATCGCGTGATTGACCAAGCCAAAACCTTCGGATTTGTCTTAATGGGTTTGGATATTCGCCAGCATTCGGAAGAGCATGAAAAAGCCATCCATGAAATCTTAGAAATGGCCGATGTATGTCCAGATTACACAGGATTAGGGGAACAGGGCAAATGCGATCTACTCGAAAAATTAATTAAATTAGGAGATTTGCAACTTCCGAAAGATTGGTCAATCTTTTCTCCCAGAACAGTTGAATTGCTTAAAGTGTTTGAAACGATTCATGATGAATTAAAGCAGACGCCCGGCGCTATTCGGTCCTACATCATCAGTATGACCCATACTAAAAGTGACTTTCTGGAAGTCCTGTTTTTTGCAAAGGTGTCAAACCTATTAAACTGGGAAGGATGTGAATTGGCTTGTCCGTTTAATATTGTCCCCCTTTTTGAAACCATTGACGATTTACAGCAGGCCCCAGTACTTATGGATGATTTTATCAATCACCCCTTTTATAAACAGCATTTGAATGATCAAGGGAATTTCCAGGAGATCATGCTGGGTTACTCTGACAGTAACAAGGATGGTGGTATAACAGCGGCCATGTGGGCGTTGGATGTCTGTCAAAAGGCCCTCGGTAGTGTATTTCAAAAACATGGAATCAACCTGCGCTTATTCCATGGGCGGGGTGGTTCTGTGAGCCGTGGCGGAGGGCGATCCAATAAAGCAATAATAAATCTGCCAGCTGTATGCCAGAATGGACAAATTCGAATGACGGAACAGGGAGAGGTGATCTCCTACCGTTATGCCAATGACCGTATCGCTAAACGGCATTTAGAACAGATCACCAATGCGGCGCTCTTAGGCCAAATGAAAGAACCGCAAGCCTATGAGACGGAATCCTTTGCACGAATTGAACGTATCGCCAAAAAGGCATTGAATACCTACATTGAGAAAATCAAAACGGATGATTGTTGGCAGTTTTATGTGAAGGCCACGCCGATTAATCATATCAGTCATTTGCCATTGGCCTCAAGGCCCGTTTCGAGGAAATCAGTGAATTCAAACCAAGTGGATTTTGAAAACTTGAGGGCCATTCCATGGGTATTCTCCTGGGTGCAGACACGCTATAATTTGACAGGATGGTTTGGGGTTGGTTCAGCCTTAGCCGAAGAAATGAATACCGCTGAAAAGAGAGATTCCCTAAAACAATTATACGATAACTCCAATATTTTCAGACATTTAATGGATAATGTATCTTTTGAAATGGCTCGATCCAGATCCCAGATTTCCCAGCAATATGCCGCATTGGTTCCTTCCAGCGATTTTCCGGAGATGGTGAAAAAGGAATTTGAAAAGATTGTAGTTGCCTATAAAAACCTTTCCGGATATCACTCCCTTTTGGAGAGGAATCCAGTTATCGAAAATTCCATTCGGTTTCGAAATTCACTGGCGGATGTCCTAAACCTTTTCCAGGTTGAATTATTAAATAGGTGGAATAGTCAGAAAAGAGATGATAAAAAGCTCAGGCAATCCATTCTACTAAGCATTAATGGAAATGCAGCCAGTATGCAAACCACAGGATAAGACAATAATAATTAATTAAATCAGTAATCTCAAATATCCTAACGTAATCTGCTTTCTGAACTTTGAAAGTTATGAGGAAACTCTCTTTCAGGAGTTTAAGCACGGAAACAATACCTTTATGTGCATTGGTTATTTAACGCCCCATCCCGATAAATCGGGCCGGGGCTTTTTCCTTATGGTCTATATCGGTTATGAAATAAATTAGTCGCTTAAAATCATGAGATATTTCATCAAACATTATATCGGTACTTGCCTATTTCTTTCTCTTTCCTTTTGTGTCGCTCAAGATCCCCCAGGAATTGATTGGAAGCAAATACAGACCGAGCATTATCAAATAATTTTTCCAATGGAGTTGGGTTCAGAGGCTAATCGGGTTGCCAATACCATGGAACATGTGCATCAAAGTATTGGAACATCACTAGAAAGCAATCATAGAAAAATCCCCATATTACTCAGTAATAGAGGCGCTATCCCTAATGGGTTTGTGGGGCAAGGACCATGGATGTCTGAATGGTTCAACATCTCTTTCATGATGAAGGGAATGGGATCCATGGAATGGTATCGGGACTTAGCAGTTCATGAGGGAAGACACATTATTCAGAACAATTATTTGAACCAAGGTGTGAGCCGTTTTGTTGGATCTGTATTTGGCGAATCTACCCAATCTCTTTATACGGGGTTGCTCATCCCCTCCTGGTTTTGGGAGGGAGACGCTGTAGGAATAGAAACAGCCCTTACCCAAGCTGGACGTGGACGGTCTTCTCAATTCAACCGAACATCCCGGGCGCTTATTTTAGAAGGGAAAAAATTTAATTACCACCAAGCTTTATATGGATCGTATAAACAAGACTATCCCGATCACTATGAATTGGGGTATTTATTAACCCATCATGTCAATCGCCAATTTGGAGAAAAGGCCTGGTCAAAGATTTTGAGTAAGACCATGCGGTGGCCGTTTACATTAAATCCTTTTTTCCCACTGTCCAGAGCGATAAAAAAAATAACAGGGTTATCCACTGCTCAACTTCATAATGATACATTTTATGATTTAAAGGAATATTGGTCAGGGCAATCGGAACATGTTATAGAAAGTACTGCAGATACGATTAGCCCAAAACCAAAAGTCAAAACGAATTATCTTTTTCCCGCAATGAACCAAGCCGGTGAAATCATCGCACTTAAAACGGGGTTTGGGGATGTACCCACCATTATAAAACTGGCGAATGGGAAAGAGACTACCTTAACAAAAATTTCTTCAGTCGTGCCGTTGTTTGGATATCACTCAAATGGGAATTATGCTGTTTGGTCATCTTATGATCCGGATAAACGCTGGACAAAATTAAGCTGGGCCAATATCCGAGTTTTTGATATTGAAACAGGAGCCTTACGAAACATCACATCTAATATGCGGATATATAATCCGACCATTTCATCAGATGGAAACCGTATAGTAGCTGTTTCATTTACTGAAAACCGACATTCTTTATTGGTGATATTAAATGCAAAGACCGGTGAAATTATTGACCGTGTGGAAGCACCCAATGGGGGATTTATTATGTCCCCATCATGGTCGGCAGATAATGCAGAAATTGTATTCACCTCACAAAAGTTTAAGGGGAGAGGTATTTATATTTATCAGCCGGACAAAAGAGAATTTGAACAAATAAAACCAGAAAGTTGGATGCCGGTATATAAACCGGTAATAAATGG
>JABGZQ010000033.1 GCA_018674655.1 Fidelibacterota bacterium
TCATAACCCATAAACACATATTTCAATAAGCCAATTATTTACACCTATGACAAAATCTAATAAACGAACCATTATCATTTCCACCCTAATACTTGTTCTTTTAGTGGGGGGCATCATTTTTATAAGCTTATTCCCCGAGGGTCCCATTTTAGATCCGGTGCCCAACCCCATCTCAGATAAAACACGCACCGAACGATTTAGAGCAGAAAACAAATTAACACCCAACCCCCAGCGAAATCTGTATTTTGGTGATTTACATGTCCACACCTCCTTGTCTCTGGATGCCTATATTGGTGGAACTCTGGCCAACCCGGAGGATGCGTATCGTTTTGCCCGGGGCAAAGCCATAGAGGTGTTTGGCCAAAAAGTAAAAATTGATCGTCCTTTGGATTTTACAGCGGTTACGGACCATGCAGAAGCGATTGGGGAATTAATCACCGTTCAAAATGCAGACGAACCGGGTCATAAAGCTATTTTACCCAGATTGTTTCGAGCCATCCATGAATCGGATGAGCCCATTTATTCTATCCATGATCCGGATAATTCCGTATATATTGATACATCTCGGCAGCGCAAATTATTTCACACCGCCCTCCACAATGCTGGGGTCGAAGACCCAACTCACCCCCGATTTTTTAGAGGATATAACACCACCGTAAAGGCCTGGGATATTATTCTTGATGCGGCAGAAAAATTTTATGAACCGGGGAAATTCACCACATTTGCCGGTTATGAGTGGTCTCAATTCCGCGGACGTGCCCATCTTCATCGAAATATTATTTTCCGAGACATGATGCTCCCCGACTATCCCTTAAGTTCTTTCGAATTGAAACATGAAGAAGCACTGTGGACCTGGCTTCAGCACATTACCGATGAGGGCGCCACCGCCATGGCCATCCCCCATAATACAAACTTGGCCGATGGCGGTGCCTTTTCAGATAGGGATGCGAATGGAAATTCCATGACAACAGAATATGCCCAGCTACGCCAAGATTTTGAACCTTTGATCGAAATTCATCAAGCCAAAGGGAGTTCGGAAGTCCATGCAGCCTTTTGGAAAAATGACGAATTTGCCGGTTTTGAAAACTATACTAACGATCCGCCTCAAGAAAATAATTACGTACGCTGGGCCTTAAAAAAAGGCTTGGAACATGAGCATAACATCGGAGTTAATCCATTCAAATACGGGTTAATTGGTAGTACCGACACCCACACAGCTACCCCGGGAAAAGTAGAAGAGAATAGCAATACGGGAAACAATGCTATTGCAGATTTCTTTCCGGAGGCCCGGGCATTCCAGCGCTGGGTATTGGATGAAACATTACCGGTTTACGAAGTGGTAAATCCTGGCGGATTGGTGGCGGTATGGGCCGAAGAAAATACCCGGGGTCATATATATGATGCCCTTAAACAAAAGGAATGTTATGCCACCAGTGGTAGCCGAATCCAATTGCGGTTTTTTGGCGGTAAAGGATTTAAAGGTGATTATAATTCAAATGATGCCTTGGTAAATGATGGCTATACGAATGGGGTGCCCATGGGAAGAGACCTTCCCAACAATACAGCGGAAGCGTCATTCCTTATCTGGGCAAAAAAAGATTCTATCGGCGCCAACTTAGACCGACTTCAGGTAGTAAAGGGATGGCATAAAAATGGGGAGCTCCACGAAAAGATTTTTAATGTGGCCCTTTCAGATGGCCGAAGTGTGAACCCCGATGGAACTGTGCCGGATAATGGCGCAACGGTAGATATGAAAACGGGTGCCTTTTCTACGGATGTGGGCGACACAGAATTAATGGTGGTTTGGGTTGATCCGGAATTTGATCCGGAAGCAAAGGCTTTTTATTATGTTCGGGTGATAGAAATTCCCACTGCCAGCTGGCAATTGTGGGATAAGATTCGCTACGATACTCAATATTCAGATAATGTATCGATGACGGTTCGGGAAAGAGCCTGGTCCTCCCCCATTTGGTATTCCCCTAAATCCTGAATGCCAATAAATAATGTTCTTTTAATCGTAGATTCCCACAATCAATTGTTAGGAGAGGAGAAACAATGACGCAATTACAAGTAATAAAAAAACAACCCATGATGTCCATTGGTTGTCTTATCCTCGCTGGATTAATTGTTGCCAGTGACTATTTTGGATGGGTTAACTGGAATAACAATCATGCTTATGTCGCAGCCATGGTTTTTTGTGGAATTGCACTCTACGTATCATTAAAAGGGAATAAATAAAAGCAAAAGGCATCAACGCTACCATTTGATATTAACGCCTGTAAATTGGGCGATCTATTTCAAATCTTTATAATCGTCACCCGCACCGCCAGGTGATCTGAATAACCACCCAAAAGGCGATCTCCCACCCAAAAGCGAAAAGTATAATGGTCATACTTCCCTTCATGCTGACGGTATTTCGGTAAATCCAAAATATAGACAGATTCTGGATCAATGGCTAAACCGTCTTGGTCTTTTAAACTTTCGTGAACAATAATTTGATCATAGAATAAATCTTCACCCCGATAAATATAGGTGCCTTTTTTGGGCTGCTCCAACATGGGTTCCATTAAACTGGTCAATCCAACGGTTTTTAATGACTGTACATTCATTTCATTTGGGTCTTCGTTAAAATCACCAATCAAGATTATTTCTGCACTGGCATCATGTCGAGATATTTTTGCTACTTCTTTGGCAATTAATGATGCAGTAGCAGCCCGCTTTGGGATTGATTTTTTACGACCCCCATAATTTGACGGCCAATGGTTCACAAATAGATGAATCGTTTCTCCGGCGTATTGCCCTTTTACATAAAGAATATCTCTGGTTTTACCGCCATCGGGTAATGTATTGAGAATGGGGCGACTTTCTACAACTGTAAATATTTTGGGATCATAAAGCAACGCATTATCAATTCCTCTGGAATCAGGAGATTCATAATGAATGATTTCATATTGTCGCCCGGCGTAGGCTTGATTGAGTTCTTCCAATACATAACGATTCTCCACTTCGCAAAGACCCACCACATCTACATTGAGATCCGCCAATACTTCTGCGGTATTTTTTATTTTTAAATCGAAAATCTCCTGAGTGACATTTTTCCGGCCACCCATCGCAAATTCTTCATCATTTTTTTCCGGATCATCTGCTAAGTCAAACAGGTTTTCTACGTTCCAAAATCCAATGGTTAATGGCGCGGTTTCCTGGCTGCATGACGATGACATAAGCCATAATGTGATCCAGATCACAACTGTTAATATTTTCTTCATTTTTTAGGAACCTTTTTCAATTTAGGGTGTCTAATGGCTTAAAGCGGGTGCGAATTTCTTTTACCAACTCCTACTACCCTCCTTGGTATTATTCGCGCTCGCTTTTTTTATTTCTACTTGCCCAAATGACCCATCATTTAATGTTTCACCCGAGAAATCTTTACGAATTTGACCCTCGAATTTTGAAATAACCTGCACAATATCACTATAGTATTTTATATCTGCTTTTATAATTAATGGCATTATGGGTATCCACGGACGAAATGAAACAGATTGGATCACCAATTCTGCTGCTTTGCCGTATGCATTCATTAGACCCCGCTTACCCAATTTGATAC
This sequence comes from Fidelibacterota bacterium, assembly GCA_018674655.1. Classification (GTDB taxonomy): domain Bacteria; phylum Fidelibacterota; class Marinisomatia; order Marinisomatales; family TCS55; genus TCS55. The sequence continues at coordinate 3,605 of JABGZQ010000033.1, forward strand.
CGCCAAAATAACGAATGACAAATAGTGCCACATTCATACCTTCAATTTTCAGCAGTTGGTTTAAAATGGGTAATCCAGCCGTTCCCCCTGGTTCCCCTGCATCAGAACTATGTTCCACAATTGATTCTGTTTCATTGATACGATAGGCCCAACAAATATGTCTGGCTTTGGGGTGTTGTTTTTTCTGGGATTTAAGTAAGGGCTGGAATTGATCTAAAGATGACAAGGGAAATAATAGACCGACAAATTCTGACCGCTTCTCTTTAAAATTGATTTTCCCTTTTCTTTGGGGACTATTCATTTTCGTCGGAAAGAAATACGAATGGGTATACCAAATAAATCAAATTTTTCCCGCAATTGATTTTCAATAAACCGCCGATAACTCATGGGCACCAGTTTGGGATAATTAGAGAAAATAACAAAAAGATGCGGCCCGCTATGGACTTGGGTCATATATTTTAAATTGATGACTTTCCCGTGTGTTGCAGGTGGTGATTGTTTTGCAATGACCCTTCGAAGGAATTTATTTAACTTAGATGTGGTAATGGAACGCTGTCTAGATTCATACACCGATTGTGCGGTACCCAACACTTTTGAAACACGCTGTCGGGTTAAAGCAGAAATAAATAAAATTGGATAGTGAGATAATGAACGAAACTGGTAAGCAATTTCTTCCGTGAATTCTTTCATCGTATGGGTGTCTTTATCTACCAAATCCCATTTATTCACCAGCAGAAGCAACCCTTTCCCCTTTTTGATCACAGTGTCCACAATCGTTTTATCTTGTTTACTAAACCCTTTTTCACCATCAATCAACACCAATGAAACATCACAATGTTCAATCGCACGATTCGTACGGAGCGTACTATAAAATTCAATACTGTCACTCACTTTACTTCGTTTCCGCAGACCCGCAGTATCAACCAGCGTAATTTCATTGCCATAATATTTGAGGACGGAATCGATTGAATCCCGAGTGGTGCCAGCGATGGGCGTTACAATGGATTGTTCCTTTTTCAATAATGCGTTGGTTAAAGAAGATTTACCCACATTGGGCATACCCACAATCGCTAAACGCATCCCTTTATTATCTTCTTCTATTGGTTTTCTTTCGTTCAAATTGAGCTGATCTAAAATGAGATCCAAAAGGTCACCGGTGAGCCGACCCGTTAACGAAGAAATAGGATGCATCGGCGCAATCGCTAATTCATAAAAGCCATTCACTTGTTTATCAGACGCTAATGAATCGCATTTATTCACAACCAAAATAGCCTTTTTTCCAGTCTCCCTCACGAACTGAGCCAATGTTTTATCTGAAGCTGTGGGATCTTCCCGACCATCGACCATCAATAAAATAAGGTCAGCTTCGGCCACAGCCATTTGTGCCTGCTCTCGGATGGCACTATTAAAAATATCTACATCTTCCGGAATATATCCACCTGTATCCACAAATGTTAATGGGTGACCGACCCAATCCATTTCACCATAAATACGGTCACGGGTGATCCCTTCTGTGGCATCCACAATCGCTTTTTTCTGTTTAAGAACACGATTAAAAAATGTGGATTTTCCCACATTGGGACGACCAACAATTGCAATGATTGGAGAGGCCATTTAACTAATTTCCATTATTTATCAGGTTAAAAAAATCTTTTGGGTCATCGGATGTGACCTTAAATGGCACACCCAATTCAGCCCCAATCTGATCCAAGGTCATATCATCTAATGTAATACTTCCACCCGTTTCTCTTAGAATACGATCGCTGAAGACCACCATCTCTCCTAACGCTTTTCCTTTTAACTGTTGGACAATATCCTTCCCAGTTAATAACCCTGTTACGGTCACTTGATCGGCCCCCATAAATTCATTTCGAATAGGAATATAATTAACGGTTAATCCTTCAATATCATTTAATTGTGGAATGAAGTTTTCCTTAAAATAATTAGAGATAAGTATTCCGGAACCAATGGTAATGTTTTTTGGTGTATCAAATTGGGGCGAAATGTCTGCCATGCCATCCGCCCAATTATGCATAAATGTGGCCACTTGGCCGACGCCATTTTCTTCTAAATCTGCGCCCGCATATTGGGCCAAAGGTGGTAATGTATTGCCAATGAGTAAGTACCATTCATCACTTAAATAAATAAATCGACCTCCATTGGCATGGCGATATTGTGAATCTAATTGATGAGCCATAGAAATAAATTTTTCAGCATAGGAAGGTGTAACCGATGGAATTTCAACCAACCCTGCCCGATGTCCCGTTAATCCTACGGGCACAATAGACATGGATTTTGCCATTGGGGAAAATTGATGAATATCCGAAATGGTTTTTTCTAAATATTGTCCATCATTCCATGTAGGGCAAAGGACAACTTGTGAATGTATTTCAATACCATTCTCAGTTAAATATTCAAATTTTCTCAGCAGAAAATCATCTTTTCCATACAGAAACATTTCTTGCCGTTTATCCGGTTCCGTCACGTGGACAGATACATATAATGGGCTTAACCGTTGCTCAACCACCCGTTTCAATTCTTTCCAGCCCATATTGGTCATGGTAACATAATGCCCGTATAAAAATGACATCCGAAAATCGCCATCCCGAAAGTAGAGCGCATCCCGCATGTTTTTGGGGTTTTGATCTACAAAGCAAAAAATACAGTCATTGGCACAGCTACGAATTTTAAAATCCTGAAATGCCAACCCCAAATCATCATCATAATCTTTTTCAATATCATATTCGATTATTTCACCATTCTGGCGTACACGCAGTATGATATTTTCATCGGATATCTTAAAACGGTAATCTAAAATATCACGTACTCGAGATCCATCGATAGCATCGATTCGGTCTCCCGGCTTCAGACCCAATTCTGAAGCGGTGCTGTCTTTTCTGACGGATAGGATTTTCATAGCAAAGAATTTACGGAGATAGAAACATTAGAAACGCAATGGATAAATGGTACCCACTGTCGGTGGACGGTCAATCAGCCAATGTATATTTCAAAGACTGAATTGAATTTAATAATTGATCAAATTCTGAATGGGACAAAGCCGATAAGGGCGGACGCATATTCTTCCAGGTTTCATCTGATCTGTGGTGTTGAATCAACCCTTTTAATCCAGCAATCAGTGGAAAGGATTGGACTGCCCGTCTAAAAGCGGTTATATCATCCTGGTGTGATGCTGCCATATTCTGATCTTTAAAAAATACATTATATGTTTCTTTAATATTGCTTGGGTTCACATTCGCTGTACCACTGATCACTCCTGCCCCACCGGCCGCCAATACTTTTGATAGATATACCTCCGAACCGGGAAACATCGTAATTCCTGGGCATAACTTCAGTACCTTTTTAGTATTCTCCCAGTTGCCCGAACTGTCCTTATACCCAATGATTTGCCGCGGATATATTTCTATCAACTTTGCCACCAGTTCAGCATCCAAGTTGATGCCAGAAAGTTGGGGAAAATTATATAAATATATTTGAAGATGAGAATCATTGATACGTTGAATCACTTCACTGAAATATGATACCAATCCGGTTTGACTGGGATTTTTATAATAAAATGGTGGGAGCATTAATTGATGATAGAATCCATGAGAAACCGCATGTTGACTCAATGTCACCGTATCAGAGAATGCACTACATCCTGTACCTACCATGATTTTCTCTGAAGGAATATTCTCATCTTTGACCCAATCCAGTAATGCCATGCGTTCGGTAATTGAAAAGGATGTTCCTTCGCCATTGGTGCCAAAAATGACAATGCCATCAATACCGTTCGCAAACAACCACTGTAAGTGATTAAAAAATCGATCCCGATCAATAGATAGGTTATCTTTTTGTGGTGTGAGTATGGGGACCCAAACACCTTTTAAACGACCCATACTACATCCCATCCAATTCCGTGATGGGCATCACAGGCAATTTGAGAAATATTGAGTAGTTTTTACCAGTTCCTACAACTCTCATTTGTTTTGTACCTAATGTTTTGACTGTATAAAACGGGGACGAATCTTCCTTCGTCCCCGTTTTTTCATTTCTTATTGTGGTACAGCATATATTTTGCTGTTTCATAAGTCCCTTTCAACCGCCGGGAATAATCACTTGTAATTTCCGGATAATTCGACTGTATATCAAGCAGTGGCTCTTTGGAACGTAGATCATGGAGGCGAATATCAGTCCCGTCTTTTTGCATGGACAAATAATAATCCTGTCCCACCACGGCAATATGCTGATTGGCCATTTTTTTATTCACAATAAAAGCTGTCGCATCATTTGGGATTTCATCATTCAATAGATCCCGCCCCATGGTGCGATTTTCGTAAGGTGCCCCGGCTATACCACAAACTGTCGGCATTAAATCAACCAATTGTGTTATGTCTGAACGAACCAAGCCTTTTGGAATCCTGTCAGGGCCATAAATTATTAAGGGAACTTGGTAAGAACGCAGTTTTAAATCATAATCGGATGGGAGCATATGGAGTGCTCGCGGGTCTGAAGTTCCGTGATCTCCGAAAAATAGGAAAATAGTGTTTTTGAAATAATCCGCTTTTTTGGCATTGGCCATATATTCACCCACTGCATGGTCAAGAAATCGCATGGCATTATACTGTTCCTGGGAATCGAATCCAGCATTGGCCAGAACAGTCGCGTCAATTTCTTTAACTTCAAATTTATCAACCCCTTTCGGAATAGAATAAGGCCGATGGTTCGTGGCAGTTTGAATTACCGCAAAAAATGGCTGATCACTATCAATGGATTGGAATGTCTCATGGGCCGCTGTAAACAGATCTTGATCTGAAATGCCCCATACATCCAGGCGGGGAAAATCAAAATTATCCTGATCCTTAATTTGCATATCTGGAATATTATTTTGGAGAAGTCCACGAATATTTCGCCAACTGGCGCTGCCTCCTAATAAATAATGTTTTTCATATCCATCCAGTGCGTTGATTAAGGAATATTGATCCACGATCCGGGGATTGCTAGATGCTGTTTCCACACTGGCCACATCGTGGATACCCGTCACCATCCCGAATACCGAACGGGCCGTGCCAACCATGGGGATATAAAATCGATCGAAGAAAATGCCCTCATGGGAAAGCCGGTCGAGATTGGGTGCAGGGTTCAATGGATTGCCCACCCTCCCCATTCTGTTAAGACCCACTGATTCTAAAAACACAATAACAATATTCGGCTTTTTAGTGTCAGAATTGAGAGCAGATTTCCAGCGGTTAAAATCCAGATTGTTTATATTAGGCTCATCCACCCCAAGGTCATTAGCCATACCCTCATAATACGATCTTGTGATTTTTTCATCGAAGTCCTCAAGAGCGAATGTCCGTGTTTCATTGAAATACAATACAGGATTCAATGCAACAGAAACAATAAATGGGTCTTCGCTGAAATGGGCGTCACTCCATAATAATTTATATTGACGAAAGGTTCCCCACATAGAAAAAAGCAAAATGAGACCACCCATGGTGAAAGCGAAAAATTTATCCCTGAACCGGACAAGACGCTGACTGCCTTCTAAATATTCGAATGCTTTCTCAATGGCATGCCATGTTGCCCAAATTATAATAGATAAGCCAATTATTGACCAAACAATTGGATAGGTTTCCCATACCATTTGAAGGGCTATCATAGGATTTTCTAATAATTTAAAAGCAGACACATCAATTCGGTGATTGAGGTATCCATAATGGGCGATGTCAAACGCGTAAAAAAAAGTGACTAAAACGGCGACGGTTCGAAGATAAAAATTAACCAGTTGTTTTGAGATCGCCATACGAAATGGATTGAAAAATGGAATCATAAATAAGAATCCAACAGGGACGAGAATGAAAACCGCTAACCGCAGATCAAACCGTACGCCCACCCATAAAGCGCGGATCAATTCAGCCCCAGTTCCATCCATTTCATCAAAAAAGAGGGCCAAAAAAAACAGCCTGAAAAAGACAAATAAGCCTAAAAAGGATAATGCAGACCCAAAGATAAATTTCAAACGGCGTGAATAGAAAAACAAAATATTCCTTTCGGACTTCAGCTAATCAGAATAGTGCTGGTATATTTTATTGTGAAATTGTCGCGGTACTACCCGGGCCATTTTCATATATAAATCACTTTTTGATGGGGCAAATACTTCCTGCTGTTTTACCAACCTTTTGTAGTAATCACTCAAAGCACGATCATCCCCTTTAAACGTGGCCCACTCATGTAAAAAATTTTCTCTCTTTTTAACGGTACCATAAAAAACCATTTCACCGCTATTTACATCCATTATTTGATAGGACAAGTTGAGCGTTGCGCCGGTACTTTTCTTGAAGTGTTTGACCTTTGCTTTCACTTTACCCTTAATGTTTCTTGTCCTATTTACACCGGCAGAATCCACATAACTTTCTTTCCTAACCGTAACTTCCCTTTCCTGTGAAATTTGATTTTTTATTATTTCAACAGGACGGTGAGTCGTAACGATTGTCGCACTTAAAATATGGTCAGCGCCGGAAAGTTTACCGATCTCCATGTAATTATTTTCCGTTATGCCAGCCTGGACCAATCCCTGTTCATTGAGAATAGTATTTAATTGCTCCCTGGTAATAATTCGCAGGAATTCTTTCGAGGTGCCTGATTGCTGGATCATCATTTGGCCACGCAAATACTCACTTATATTTCTATCCCCCCGAAAGTGGCTGATCAAAAGCGTAAAGGTCGCATTTGCCCTCGCTTCGTCGTATAACTCTTGGGCATTCAAATACCCAGGGACAAACTGGAGCGCCGATTTGAAATTGATGGCGGCAGACTTTTGATCCTGCTTTGTTGCTTCTTCCCGCAATTTCATCCCTAAGGAATAGTGATAATCCGCGGCAAGAGGTTTTGCTTCTTTCAAGGCATAAGTGTAATCTTTAACATTTAGAGTCAATGTATAGTTGGCGCCGGATTGAAGAATCGGTTTAAGCAATTGCACTTCCGTTCCCAATTTTTGAATCGCTTCATATTCCCTGACCAATTTGGGCCATTTTGATTTTTCCTCTATCGTTTCCAGGTTTTCAATTCTGGCTTGGTGATAATGCACGGCTAAAGGATAAGCGATTTCAAGTAAGGCTATCCCTTTGGGGTTATCCTGTTTTATTCGCAGGGAACTTGAAACAGAAAAGACTGCCGAATCATAATGACGCATTGCATAAAATCGTTTTGCGGATACATAGTCACTGTAGCCCGGGATAAAAATCGCACATGATGAAAAAATCAAAATGGCTATACCCAAGAAATAATAAAGAGATATTTTGTGCTTCATAATCAAATTTGAGCGGGCGATGAGAATCGAACTCACGTCACGAGCTTGGGAAGCTCGGGTAATAGCCATTATACGACGCCCGCGTTGAGGTTGAATTTATATCAGAAAATAAGCCGCTCCAGCGTTTCTATTCCAAATTTTTTCATTTTGCTTATCCCATCGTCGGAGAGCATTTATAGAGGAGTTTTCTGTCTCGTTTTCTCGCTCCTTTTTTACACATGTTTTGGGTCAGCAAGTGTGGACAAATTGTGGATAACTGCAACTAACTGTTTTTTTTCTCGAGGATAAATCAAGATATTTCACTTTTGTTCTTGGAGTGTTTTTCTGTGAGATATATATTGGTGGTGCCAACCAAGTCTATTATCACTTTTTTATTTTTATCAACCGATAGTTAGAACTGTTTTTTTACAACCCCACATACCAAAATAGGAACGGCGGTCAATGGCAGAAGCAATAGAACTCAACTTTCCCACTGGGAAAACAACCTCGGGTGAACTCAATATTATGGTTGAGGAAACCGTCCGTGAACTCACAAAAGAAGTGGATGGACAAAATATTTCAGAAGAATTCACCCCGTATCTTATAGAGAATTATTACAAAGATGATTCGCTCGGTGCGGATGTACTTAAAAATAAATACCTGGCCCCATGGGAAAACCACCCATACGAACTTTGGCAGCGCCAAGCCAATGCCTTGGCGTCTGTTGAACGAACTAAAAAACTCCGTGAAACATGGAAAAAGAAATTCTATTCCATTTTAGAGGATTTCAAATTCACACCCGGTGGCCGAATCATGCACGGCGCTGGCAGAGAAGATATCACCACAACGCTTAATAATTGTTATGTGGTTGGCATCCAGGATGATTCCATCAGTTCCATATACAAAACAATCCAAGAAGAAGGCCGTACGTATAAATTCGGTGGTGGATGTGGGCATGACTTATCTGTATTACGCCCATCTGGAGAAGCCATTAAGGGCACAGGTGGTGAATCATGTGGTCCTGTAGGATTCATGAACCTCTTTAGTGAAAATACCAATACCATCGCCCAGCACGGTCGCCGTGGTGCCAATATGCAGACCTTAAGAATCGACCACCCGGATATTGAAAAGTTTATTGAAATTAAAACCGGCGATATAAACATGGTGAAATATTCAAATATTTCTGTTCTCCTCACCCATGACTTTATGGAAGCAGTCGAAAACAATACTGATTTTGAACTGAAATGGGGCGGGAAAGTTTATAACACGATTAATGCAAAAGTATTATGGGATAAAATCATAGAGCACGCCCACACCAGTGCTGAACCAGGTCTCCTCTTCTGGGATACCATGACCGATTACCATAATGCTGAATATTGCAGCCCCCTTGTGTCTACGAATCCATGTGCAGAACAACCTCTCCCCGATGGTGGTTGTTGCAATCTGGGCTCCATCAATCTGGAGCGATTTGTGGATGGAGAAGGCAATTTTATGATTGATGAATTTAAAGAAACTGTAGGGGTTGCCACACGGTTTCTGGACAATGTCATTGATTATAATCTGGATAGACATGCCTTGGACTCCCAAAAGAATAATGCTATCAATGACCGTCGAATTGGATTGGGTATATTGGGCCTCGGAGACATGCTTGTACGGATGGGAATTAAATATGATAGCGACGATTCGCTTCAAACTGTAGAACAGATTATGCAAATATTTCGTGACAGTGCTTATGAAACCAGTGTTGACCTGGCAAACGAAAAAGGATCATTCCCAAATTTTGACTGGACTGGATATAGAAAAAGTCAATTTATTAAAAATCTTCCCAGAAATTTAAATAGGAAGATTAAAGACAATGGTATTCGTAATTCTACTGTGCTCACTGTAGCACCAACGGGAAGTGGCGCTATTGTCTCTCAAGTTACTTCCGGAATTGAACCTATTTTTGCCACATCTTATAAAAGACGGGTAAAAAAGAATGATGGATTTGGAAAAACGTTCGATGAGTACAAAGTATACCATCCCATTATCAAAAAATTATTCGGAACTGATAAAAATCTCCCTGATTATATAACAACGGCTCATGACATTGATCCCTTTAATCGTGTCAAATTACAAAGTGTTATTCAAAAGTATATTGACAGTTCTATTTCATCAACGGTAAACCTTAAAGAAAATGTGCAACTTGAAACTGTAGCTGATATCTATATGACAGCCTATAAAACTGGTTTAAAAGGCATCACTGTTTATCGGGAAGGCTCGAGAGAAGGAATTCTTATTTCAGATACGGAAGAGAAAAAGAAAAAAGCCGCACCCACAACAACAAAAACCAGTGAAAAACCTTATGAAGAGAAACGGCCACGCATTCGACCCAATACCACCGAAGGTGTTACCCGCCGAATTCGTACGGGAGAAGGCACACTGTACATTACAATCAATCAGGACGAAAACGGCCTGTGTGAGGTCTTTACCACTATCGGAAAAGCCGGTGGAAATGCCGCTGCGCAATCAGAAGCGATTAGCCGACTCATATCTCTTTCATTAAGATCAGGGATCGATCCCAGTGCGATTATTAAACAATTGAAAGGGATAAGTGGCCCAAATCCCACTTGGGAAGATGGCCGTTTGATCTTATCCACACCAGATGCTATCGGGAAAGCTCTTGATGATTATCTAAGTGAGAATCAAGAAGTGGCTAATGTTAATACTGCAGATGCGATTGAAGAATCTAAGCGGAAAACATCAATTACGATGGCGACCCAAGCAGAAGTATCTGAACATAAAATGGAAATGACTGATTTTACTTTTAAAAATATTTCCATATGCCCAGATTGCGGAAGTTCAGTTATGCACGAAGGTGGTTGTGTGACTTGCCCTGGGTGTGGGTTCTCTAAATGTGAATAATTGATCTATTTCAATCACTATAAAAAAACCCTTCGCGAATGCGGAGGGTTTTTTTTATTTCTTTTTGGGTCGGAAACTAAACCACCATGAGTTCTTTTTCTTTGGATTCTTGCATATCATTAAGTGTCGTCACATGCTTATCCGTCAATGTTTGCATTTCGGTTTCCTGACGATGAATTTCATCTTCTGAGATATGTTCTTCTTTTCCAAATTCCTTTACATGATGCAAAGCATCGCGACGCACATTACGAACGGAGACACGACCTTCCTCGACAAGTTGATGAACATATTTGATTAAATCTTTCCGTCGTTCTTCTGATAATTGGGGAATAGGTATTAAAACAGCATGGCCATTATTACTGGGTGTTAAACCCAAATTTGAATCCATAATAGCTTTTTCAATAATTGGAATCAATGATTTTTCGAATGGTTGTAGTGTAATCAATCGTGGTTCGGGTACCGAAACGGTAGACACCTGATTCATGGGCATCATTGATCCATAATACTCAACTTGAATTGAATTGAGTAAATCCGGATTTGCACGACCTGTTCGAACTTTCGCTAACTCCATTCGTGTATGTTCGATCGCCTGATCCATTCTGTGGGATGCGTCTTTATGTATTTCTTTCAGCATATTTGCTAATCCATTACGGTTGTGCCAATATCTTCACCCGAAAGAAGGCGTTTTAAATCTCCGTGATTGTTCACATTAAAAACGCGTATTGGTAGTATATTTTCTTTGCATAAGGTTATGGCCGTTAAATCCATCACTCGAAGATTCTTAGACAAGACATCATCGAAGGATATTTTTTTAAAACGTTTTGCATCAGAATTTACAACGGGATCTTTATCATACACACCATCCACTTTCGTCCCTTTTATTAATACTTCTGCTTGAAGCTCCGTCGCCCGAAGTGCTGCAGCCGTATCCGTGGTAAAATAAGGATTTCCCGTTCCACCGGCTATAATGACCACACGACCTTTTTCCAAATGACGTAGGGCTCTTCTCCGAATGTAGGGTTCTGCAATTTGGGAGACTGTAATTGCAGACAAAGTGCGCGTTTCCACACCCACCTTTTCTAAAGCATCCTGTAAACTTATGGCATTCATAATGGTGGCCAGCATACCCAGATAATCGCCAGTGACCCGATCCATACCTTTACTCGCGGCTTGCAAACCGCGAAAAATATTACCCGCACCAATAATGAGGCCAATACTGACACCCATTTTATGGATCGATTTAATTTCGTTGGCGAGCTCAGTCGCCTTTTCTGGATTAATACCAAATCCTTGCTCGCCGGCTAACACCTCCCCGCTTAACTTAAGAAGGATACGCCTGAAAGCAGGACTTGACATCTATAATTTAGTGTGGTTGTCCGTTACTGGAATCTTCGCCAATCGCGAAACGGATAAATCGGTTCACAACAATATTTTCTCCCAATGTTGCTACCGCTTGTGTAACGAGATCCCCAACTCTTTTGTCAGGATCTTTTATAAATGATTGTTCCAGCAGACAGGTTTCTGCATAGAATTTTTCCATCCGACCTTCAACAATTTTTTCAACGATATTTTCAGGTTTTCCCGAATCCTTTACTTGATCCATGAAAATATTTTTTTCATGTTCCACAACAGATTGATCAATATCTTCTCTACGAATCGCCATAGGATTTGTGGCGGCAATTTGCATTGCTATGCTATGTGCCAATTCGGAATAACCTTCCGTTTTAGCCACGAAGTCAGTTTCACAATTTATTTCAACCAATACACCTAAACGACCACCATGGTGAATATAGGAAAATATCAGACCTTCTTTTGCCGTTCTTTCACCCTTTTTTTCAGCCTTAGCAATACCTGATTTACGTAGATGATCAATGGCATTATCTATATTGCCATCTGTTTCTAATAATGCTTTTTTACAATCCATCATACCTGCGCCTGTCTTATCACGCAATGCTTTTACTGTTTTAGCGTCAATACTCATTTTTCTTCTCCAGCTGCCTCGGCTGTTTTTTCGGGATTATCTTCTGCGGGAGCATCTTTTTCAGGTGTACTATCAGAAGTGACTTTTTCTTCAGGTTTAGCATCTACTGCTGTTTCTTTCGCTTCCTGTTTTGTATCTTTTTCTGCATTTCCACTGGGTTTGCCACTTGAATCTATAATTGCATCAGCGATGACCGACATAATCAATTGAATGGTACGAATTGAATCATCATTGGCTGGGATAGGATAATCAATTACTGTTGGATCCGTATTTGAATCAACAATCGCAATAATTGGGATGCCTAATCGTGTGGCTTCTTTTACAGCGGTACTTTCTAACTTTGTATCGACGATAACCACTACATCGGGAAGACGTCGCATATCTTTGATGCCACGGTGCTGATCCGAGAGTTTAATCCGTTCACGGTTGAGCATCTGGATTTCTTTCTTGGTCTGATTCTCATAAATCTGTGACCCTTCTTTTTCCAGCATATTCAGCCGTTTAATGCTTTTCTTAATGGTTGTAAAATTAGTGAGCGTACCACCTAACCAGCGTTCGACCACATAAAACATTGAACAACGATCCGCTTCTTGCTGTACGATATCTTTGGCTTGATTCTTTGTGCCAACGAATAGGAATTCACCTTTCTTTTTGGCTTTGGCATGGATAAATCCAATTGCAATATCCAAACGACGAATTGTTTCATCCAAATTAATAATATGAACCCCGTTCTTTTCCATTAGAATAAATGGTTTGTATTTGGGGTTCCACTTCCGAGTTACATGCCCAAAGTGTGCGCCTGTACCCAGTAAATCTTCAAATTTAACTTTTGATTCTGCCATAATATTTATCGTTTTGAAAATTGGAATTTTTTACGAGCGCCAGGTTGTCCATATTTTTTACGTTCCACTTCTCTTGCGTCACGTGTTAGGAAACCAGCTGCTTTTAATTGGGGGCGAAAATCGGCACTCACATCATTTAATGCACGGGCAATTCCCAATCGAATGGCACCTGCCTGTCCAGATAGCCCGCCACCTTTAACGGTCACAGTTATATCATAAGATTCTCTTTGGTCAAGTAAGTTCAGTGGTTGTGTCACGACAATAGCGAGACTTTCTCGACAAATATATTCTTTAAATGGTCGGCCGTTGATGGAAATATGTCCTTTCCCCGGTGTCATAAAAACACGAGCAATGGATCCTTTCCGTCGACCAACAGAATTGTACACAGCATTCGCCATTAAATATCCAACTCTTTCGGTTGTTGCGCTGAATGGGGATGATCGGGACCCGTATACACCTTAAGATGCTTAATGATGGCCCGCCCCAAGCGGTTTTTAGGAAGCATTCCCCAGACGGCTTTTTCCACAATCCGTTCTGGATGTTCACGCCTCATATGATCCAATTTTGTAAATGTCGTTGCACCTGGATATCCTGAATGCTTAAAATAAGTTTTATCCGTTTCCTTTGCGCCGGAAACCTTAACCTTATCTGCGTTAACGACAACCACAAAATCACCCATATCCATATGAGGTGTAAAGGAGGGTTTATGCTTTCCGCGTAAAATTTTTGCGACTTCACTGGCGAAGCGTCCCAAGGTTTTACCCTCAGCATCGGCTATGAACCAGTCTTTTTGTATCTCAGAGGCTTTTAGTGATCTTGTTTTCATTATTTTCAGTTCTAAATTAGCCCGAAAAATTAGACTTGTCTTTCAATCATAGTCAACTATAATTCACAAATAAATTATTCACCCCTTTTGGGATATTAATCAGAATTGAAATCCAACTTCAATTGCATATCCCTCCCTCGGAGCTATCAACGATTCAGTCTAATTCTAATGACGTAATATGACCTTTTACTATTGTAATGAGTGGACGACCAATTAATTCTTCACCCAAATATGGTGAATTTTGAGATCGCGAGCGAATATCATTTTTATGAAAAGTCCATTTTTTATTCGGATCAAATATAACCAATTCAGCTGGACTACCTTCTGCAAGTAAATCCGTTTCAAACCCCATAATTCTTCGGGGATTGACAGTGAGCATTTGAACCAAACGAGTCAAATCTATTTTATTCTCTTTAACCAAGACCCGATTCACTGCACCCAAACACGATTCCAATCCAATCATACCAAATGGAGCGAGGTCAAAAGTGCCCTCTTTTTCTTCAACGGTATGGGGTGCATGATCGGTAGCAATACAATCAAAGGTACCATCCTTTACCCCATGAATGAGCGCTTCTTGGTCAGTTCGAGTTCGAATGGGTGGTGCCACCTTTAAATTCGTATTGTACGATGTTAAATCTTCATCCGTAAAAAACAAATGATGGGGGGTGACTTCGGCTGTTATATTCTTATTTGACTTTTTCATTTGGCGAATATGATCTGTGGATTTGGCAGAACTCACGTGGGGTACATGAAGTCGGCCACCTGTCAACTCTGTCAACGCCAAATCACGGTGTACCATATTAGATTCTGTAATACTGGGGCTGGCTGGTAGACCCAAATGAGTGGATACTTTCCCTTCATGCATGACACCATCCTTTTTTAAACATAAATCTTCTGCATGGTTAATAACAGGCACATCAAACATAGTGGCATATTCCAATGCGTTTCGCATCATTCCGCTATCCGTAACCGGAAGTCCATCATCACTAAACGCCACAGCTCCCTCAGAAAGCATGACACCCATTTCAGTCAATTCCTTTCCATCCTGGCCCTTAGTAATGGCGCCAATGGGATGAATGTGAATTGGACATTCTTCTGCCCGATCTATTGTATACCGAATGGATTCTGGCGAATCCAAAGGAGGCTCCGTATTTGGCATCACGCAGACACGGGTAAATCCGCCTGCCAAGGCCGCCATAGAACCGGAATCAAGCGTTTCCTTATCCTCACGTCCCGGTTCACGAAAATGGACATGAATATCACAAAATCCATGGGTCACAATCAATCCGCTACAATCAATAATATCTACCGATTTGGACGGGGTCACTTTTCCGGTAGATTTTATCGTTCCATTTTCAATAAGAACATCACCTTTTTTTAGGAATTCATTGATGGGATCTAAAATCATCCCTCCTTTTAATAAAACCTGTTTTTTTAATTTAGTTGTTTTCATTTTAACTATCCCCCTCTTCTTGCTTACCGCCCAATAATAAATATAAAATGGCCATACGTGATGCCACACCATTCAATACCTGATCCAGGATGATGGCTTGATCGCTGTCTGCCACCGAACTGTCAATTTCCACCCCGCGATTCATAGGACCCGGGTGCATAATGACAATTTCCTTTTTATGCATGGATAACCGATCTGTCGTAATACCAAACAGATTTCGATATTCTCTAACGGATGGCAATAGCCCGCCTCCCATTCTTTCCCTTTGGATTCGAAGTACATTGAGTGCATCTGCCCATTCAATCACTTCATCTACATTATAATTCACCGAAACACCTAATTCTTCTGCAAACGGCGGAATTAATGTGGACGGTCCACAAAGTGTAACCTCTGCTCCCATGGTTTTTAATCCATGAATATTGCTTAAAGCCACACGGCTATGAGCAATATCGCCAATTATTCCCACTTTCAACCCCTTTAAATATCCAAATTTTTCGTGAAGACTTGTCATATCTAAAATAGCTTGAGTCGGGTGCTCGTGAGTACCATCTCCTGCATTTATCACAATCGAGTCAATATGATCTGTTAAATGCAGTGGCGCACCAGGTGTAGGATGTCGCATGACGACAGCATCAATTTTCATCGCTTCAATATTTTGAGCAGTATCCTTAAATGTTTCGCCTTTTTTCAAACTAGAGGTAGAAGCAGAAAAATTAACCGTATCAGCGCTGAGTCTTTTTTGGGCCAATTCAAAACTAATTCGTGTCCGGGTAGAATTTTCGAAAAAGAGGTTAACAATTGTTTTACCCTGTAAAGAAGGAACTTTTTTGATGGGACGGTCTAACACTTCTCTAAAGGTGAAAGCTGTATCAATAATGGTTTGAATATCTTCCCCAGGATATCCCGCTAACCCCAGTAGATGTTTTTGTTGTAGCATCAGTTATCACCTCTATACTGGGCCAAAGCGACTTGATCTTTTCCATCTATTTCTTTTAATTGAACGTCTACATGTTCCCCTTCATGGGTAGGAATATTTTTCCCAATAAAGTCCGCACGAATCGGCAATTCTCGATGTCCTCTATCCACCAGAACCGCCAGTTGTACTTTTCGAGGTCGACCAAATGCATTCAGTTCATCCATAGCCGCCCGAATGGTTCGTCCCGTAAAAAGGACATCATCCACCAAAACGACCGTTTTATCATCAATGGAGTCGTTGATATTGGTACCCTTTACCTGAGGGACGACCAGGCGTTTCCGGAAGTCATCCCGATGAAAAGTGATATCCACCGATCCCATGGGAACATCAACTTCAGAAATTTTTTGAATGAGAGATTGTAAGCGCTTGGCTAGGGGTTCACCCCGGGTGAGAATACCAACCAGCAACAGTTGATTCGCACCACCATTGCGCTCTAAGATTTCATGGGCCAGGCGTGTGACCGATCGGTTCACAGCTGTGGAATCCATAACTTGTTTTTTGCGCGTCGATGCCATGGGCACCTCCTCATAATAAAAAACCTCCGGGCAGCTTGGATTCCGTTCCAACAGATTCCTAAATCGGAGGTTTAATTGCTGCCCTTACCTTCTCTCTGGAACGGTTTAAAGGACACCTAAATTTAAAAGGAAAAGGAATAAGGAAAAAGGGTTTCCTATTTCTTATTATTTATTCCATTGAGGATTTCTTTCACTACATCATCATGCATTCGTTTGGGATCCATATCAATTGAAAGGTCTACTTTTTCCTTCCTAAACCATTGAATTTGGCGTTTGGCAAACTGACGTGTACGAATATTAATTTTTGATTTCATTTCTGTTTCAGATATCACATCATTTAAAAATGATATGATTTGTCGGTATCCAATCGAATCTAATGGATGGAGGTGTTTATTTGGGTATGCTTCCAATAGCTTTTGAACTTCCCGAACCCACCCATCCGATAACATTTTTTCAGTTCTTTCCGCAATGCGATCTTTTAAAACGGCTCGCTCCCACTCAAGATATACTGTAAACAAATCCAATTGGGTGAGTGGGGAAGCTTTTTGATCCTGAAAATGGCTGGAGGGCGTTTTCTCAGTTAATTCATAAATCTCCAAGGCACGAACTAGACGTTTTTTATTATTGGGGTGGACATTTTCCGCATAATCCGGATCGACTTTTTGCAGCCGATCCAACATGAATTCGCCTCCATGGTCATCATATTCTTTTTCTAATTTTTTCCGAATATTAGTATCGGAGAAACTCCCTTCAAAAATTCCTTTTGTTATCGCCCTATAATAGAGTCCAGCTCCTCCACAAATAATAGGTATCTTTTTTCTTTCAATAATATCTGCTGCTACCTTAATAACCATTTCAGCGTAATGACCGGCAGCCACTTCCGTATCGGGGTTTTGAATCCCAATGAGGTGATGGGGAATACCTCCCTGCTCTTCCAATGACGGCTGTGCAGTACCGATGGCCATACCGCTATATATTTGACGGGAATCCAACCCAATTACCTCACCATCTAATGCTTTGGCAAGTCGGACGGATATAGCTGTTTTCCCACTGGCAGTGGGACCAATTATGGTTAATATTTTTTTCATTTTTGTGTCGCAGTGCCATGATCATCCTTGATCACGGAAATCGTTCAGCAGGGTTGCTGGATACACATATCAATATTTTCTTTCATATTCTATGGTAAGAATCAATGTAAACTCTATCTTGTCGATCTCAAATTTAAGATGGTAGAAAAAATGAATTCAAAGAAAAAACCACAATTAGGAACACAGTCAGTTTGGGCGGGAGAAAAAGTCTCACTGATGCAAAACGCCACCCAAGTACCGATCGTCAATAGCGTATCTTACGGGTATAAGGATTTAGACGAGTGGCTGGAAGTTGCACATGGAAAAAAGGAAGGCCACATTTATGGTCGAAATACCAATCCAACCGTGGATGTATTTGAAAACAAAATCAAAAAATTAGAAGGTGGAGAAGCGGCCACCAGCGCGTCCACGGGAATGGGCATTATCAGCAGCACTTTATTTACTCTTCTGTCTCCGGGAGACCGTATTGTTTCCATAAAAGATACTTATGGTGGCACAAATAAAATATTCACGGAATTTTTACCTCGATTTCAAATTGATGTAACACTCTGTGATACCGTTGACCTCGAAGCGATTGAAACTGAAGTAGCCAAAGGATGTCAAGTCCTCTATTTGGAAACGCCCACCAATCCTACTGTAAAGATTGTGGACATAAAGCGGTTGGCCAAGACCGCCCATGATACTGGTGCGATTGTTATTGTGGATAATACCTTTGCCACCCCCATTAACCAGAATCCATTATCTTTAGGAGCAGATTTAGTTTTGCACAGCGCAACTAAATTCCTCGGAGGACATGCTGATGCCCTGGGCGGCGTCATCTGTGGACCTAAAGAGTTGATAAAACAGATTTATCATTTCAGAGAAATTAACGGCGTCACCCTTCACCCCACCGCTGCCTATTTACTCCTACGAGGCATGAAAACATTGGAACTACGCATTCGCCAACAAAATAAAAGTGCTCTGAAGATTGCCCAATATCTATCAACACATCCATCCATTGGACACGTGTATTATCCAGGATTATCCTCTCATAAAGGTCATGACATTGCCAAAAAACAAATGCGCGGATTTGGAGGCGTATTAAGTTTTGAATTTAAAGAAAACTCACTGGATGCTGTGAAAAGATTCATTCCCCACCTTCGCTATGCCCATGCTGCAGCCAATTTAGGCGCTGTGGAAACAGTCGTGGGGCCGCCTGCCACCACCAGTCATGTAGAATGTACAGCAGAAGAACGGGTCGCCTTGGGAATTTCAGAAAGTTTGATTCGATATTCAGTAGGTATTGAAAATACAGAAGACCTTATTGCGGATTTAGATCAAGCACTATCACAATAACTGCGGGAATATTATGAAACGATTTTTAACCAAAACGCAAATCCTCACGATTATATTATCCTACACTACAATGGTTTGCATTTTATCGCCTACCATTGCTCAAGGCCAAAACCATGTTAGAGCTCGGGATTTGGGGATTCCCTTCGACGGGAAGCCGGGACCATTCAATGCCATTACAGATGTAAAAGGAGTGGAAGTTGGCCATGCTACAATAATTCGAGGGGATGGCGCTTTAACAGTTGGGAAAGGCCCGGTACGTACTGGGGTCACAGCAATTCTTCCCCGAGGGAATCGAAGTTTAGACGACCCTTGTTTTGCTGGTTGGTCATCCTTAAATGGCAATGGGGAAATGACCGGAACCACCTGGATTGAAGAATCCGGATTTGCAGAAGGACCCATTCTGATAACCAATACCCATAGTGTTGGTCTTGTCCGGGATGCTGTCATTTCCTGGCGGGCGAGCCAGGGATCTGCGGATGCCAGTGGATATTGGTGGTCCCTGCCTATCGTGGCGGAAACCTGGGACGGATTTTTGAACGATATTAACGGATTCCATGTCCAAGAAAAACATGCTCACGATGCCATTCGAAATGCAAAAGGCGGACCCGTTGAAGAAGGAAATGTTGGCGGTGGCACCGGAATGGTTTGCCATTCTTTTAAAGGGGGAATTGGGACGGCTTCTCGTGTGGTAACCATTAAGAAACAGGATTATACTTTGGGTGTTTTGGTTCAGGCGAATTATGGTTCTCGAAAAAATCTATCCATTGCAGGTGTTCCGGTGGGAAAAGAGATCCCTGAGAATATGCCCCAGGACAATTATAAGCAAAAGGATGAGGGTGATGGTTCCATCATTGTTGTCATCGCCACTGATGCGCCGTTGCTGGCTCATCAAATGAAACGGTTGGCTCGACGGGTTCCCATGGGGGTGGGTAAAGTAGGCGGATATGCCCATGATGGCTCCGGCGATATTTTCATTGCATTCTCGACTGCCAATCCGAACGTGGCTTTTTCTGATAAAGCAGTCCATGTTGAAATGCTGCCGAATAGGATGATTTCACCCCTTTTTGAAGCGACGGTTCAAGCGGTAGAAGAGGCCATTATCAACACTTTGGTTGCAGCAGAAACCATGGTAGGGATTAATAATAATAAGGTGTGGGCTTTACCTCATGATCGCGTAAAACTAATTATGAAGAAATATAATCGTCTGGAAAAATGAATTAATTTTTTCCAAATACAGGATAAAAAAAGGATGATCATGGTTACAGGAATTAAAGTTTTAATTATTTTGGTATATGTTGTTTCAATCCTCAGCTACTTCATATCCATTACGGGTACTTATAATTATTTATTGAAATGGCTATTGCCACTATTTTTAGTTGTCCATTTACTTGAAATGTTTACGCCATTCGCACAACAGGTTATTCATGCATCATCGAACAAAAAAGGTGCCATTATACAATCATTGATTTGGGGTGCGGCCTATTGGTTGCCTGAGTATAATAAATTAGGCCATTAATAGTTAAAGTAAGAAAATAAACTTAATCTCGAAGTTTATCGTGGAATATTTAATTGAACTGGCAAATGAAACACATATTAATGAGATTTCTAATCTCATTAAGTTATCTGCCAGAAAATTATGTATTACAGATTATACCCCTAAACAAATTGAAGATGCGTTACGTGGCGCATGGGGATTAGACCACCAACTAATTGAAGATGAAACTTATTATATCATTTTGAATAATAATGAAATAATCGGATGTGGCGGGTGGAGTTTTAGAAAAACACTTTTTGGTAGCAGTGCCCGTAAAGATCGAGATAGTGAAAGACTTGACCCCGCTTCAGGTGCAGCGAGAATAAGAGCCTTCTTTATCCATCCAAATTATGTTCGAAAAGGACTGGGGAAAAAACTATTAATTCATTGTGAACAAAAAGCGTGGGATAGTGGATTTACTAGACTAGAATTGGGTTCAACATTACCCGGCGTTCATTTATATAAAGACCAAGGCTATGTTATGGGGAAATCTTATGGATTTGAATCATCTCCAGATATTTTTATCACGATTATTCCAATGAATAAAAAACTGTCAAGCCGACCAGTTTAATTAAGCTTGAAAAAGAGCACCTATATAAAAACAAATATATAATTATTATTTTCTTTATATCCGTTCAAATCTTCTGTCCAACTCATCCATAGATAACTGAATAATAATGGGACGACCATGTGGACAGTAATAAGGATGTTTCGTTCCGAATAATCGGTTCACCAATTCCCGCATTTCTTCCCCATTCAGCGCATCCCCCGCCTTCACAGCTGCTTTGCAGGCAAAACTCGCCGCCAATGCTTCTTGGAATGAGGGTTGTTTCTTTTGTGTTTCCAGATAATTATCCAACATTTCGCGAATGATCGTTTTTTCATTCCCCCAAGCCATCTCTGATGGAATCGCTTCTACCATTACTGTATTTTGGCCAAATTCCTTCATGCGAAAACCCATTTTTTCCAGATATGGTAACACATCCAGTAAGGTGGAGAATTCATCTGGGGAGAATTCCATTACTTCGGGGAAAAGGAGCGTCTGAGCTGCCATGGGGTTCGCTTCAAAGGCAGCCATAACTTCTTCATATAAAACCCGTTCATGGGCCACATGCTGATCAATAATCACCAAACCGCTGGTAATCGGTGATACGATATATTTACTATGCACCTGCCAAATTTTTTCTAAATCCACCCGTCCAGTATCCGGCTCCGGCCGTGTGGCCAATTGGGATGCATAAGACTTGGCCCGATCTAATGCCGGTTGAAAATTATTGCCTGTATCCCCATGGGTCAAATGGAGTCCCTCCTGATCCGGGTTCGCTTCACCTTCCTTTGGGGTAAAAGTAGAGGGAAATTCAAAATCGGAAGAAAGCTCCGGTTTTTCAAAATCTGGTATGGTATTTAGAATGGGGCTGAGTGCATCTTCGATTGCTGATTTCAACACATGATAGATTCGCCATTCATCCTTAAAACGCACTTCCGTTTTCATGGGATGGACGTTCACATCCACTTGATCATGGGGTACGGTAATATTGAGGGCAAAAAACGGATATTCCCCCCGGTTGATAATGGATTTATAAGCTTGATAAACACCGGAATTCATAAGGCGGTTTTTTATGAATCGATCATTTAAAAAGATATATTGTTCTCCCGGGCGAGATCGAATCAAGTTCAGGTTCCCTAGGAAGCCTGAAATCGTAAAATCTCCTTTTGTAAAATTCACAGGAAGCAGTTGATCTCGATAGGCCGGATCCATAACGTGGACGATGCGGCTGTCTAAATCTTCCGGTTGGAGATTGAGAATATCCCTGTTATCCGAAACCAGTTTAAACGCACGATCGGGATAAGAAAGAGCAAATCGACGGATCATTTCCACCACTTTTCGAAATTCCATGCGGGGGCTTTTAAGAAATTTTTTCCGTGCAGGTGTATTATAAAATAAATTCCGAATCGTAATAGATGTCCCCTGTACCGCCGGTGCGGGCTGAACTTTTCCAAATTGGCCATCTAAAATGGACATTTCAGAACCATCCCTACGCCCATTCGCCGATAGGATATTGACCTCGGATACAGATGCAATACTGGCCAACGCTTCACCCCTGAAACCTAGCGTATCAATATTAAATAAGTCATCCACAGATCCAATTTTACTTGTGCTATATCGTTCAAATGCAATGGGTAATTCTTTGGCAGAAATTCCCGAACCATTATCAGTGACCTGAATAAGTTGCTGGCCACCCTTTTCCACCACAACTGTGATCTCTGTCGCTCCCGCATCGATGCTATTTTCAACCAATTCTTTTACCACAGAAGCCGGTCGCTCCACCACTTCTCCTGCAGAAATTTTATTTCTTAAATCCTCTGAAAGCTGTTTTATCATTTACGAATCAATCACTGCTATAGTTTTTCCAAACACCAAATCATGCTTGGCTTCCGCTTTTTCAATCAGCTTATTTATATTTTTTCTTTTTTCCTCACAATAATCCCCATCTGCCACACCCGGTAAATTAATGAGTACATTCATGGCCGCACCGCGAACGCCTGCCAAAGCCACTTCTGCCGCAACCTCAGCATCACTGACCGAGTTTGGATTTCCTTTACTGACCAAGACATCAGCCAATTGAATAATGGAATAACATAAAGTAGCCACCTCGAATGGAACATCTATGGCATATTGATTGGCTTTGAGAATCGCATCATCCTTCATTGTTTTTTCTGCATCATCGATAGCGGGCAATCGATTTGCAGCCATTACATTGTTGAATGCACGCGTATCTTCATCCACTAAAAAAGCCAAGCGATCTTTGATGATCTGAGCATCTTGACCAATCATATCCATTTCTGATTTTTGAGATTCAAAACCTTTTTTCTCGTGGGTCAATGCCGCCACCATAGATGATAGAGCAGCCCCCAATGATCCTGCTAAAGCAGCCACAGAGCCGCCTCCAGGCGCTGGACTATTGGTCGATAGTTCATTTGTAAATCCACCTACAGATAAAGAAATTAATTTCCCAGATTTCTTCCCAACAGCATATTCGATAATTTTTTCTTCCGGAACAAACGGTGTTACATCATTCAATCCCAAGGACTGGACAGCCGATTCAATGATATCCGATTCCGGTACACCAATGGTCCGGCCTTGTTTTTGGAGATAATGCTTCCCCGCCATAAGGATGGCATCCAATGGTATCAGCCCAACCAGTTCGCTTCCTGTCACACGAATACCTCTTTCATCTGCCAACTTACACGCAGCATCAAATACATTATGGATCGTCGACACTTTATAATTATTAAAATTGATTGAAATCTGGGCACGTTTAAATGTATCTATATACCATCCAACACCTTTCACATCTTTAAACAATCCTGATACTTTCACGGGGCTTCCATCTGTATTTCGGACGATTTCTCCATCCAGTAAATTGGGTGAGTTTGGGTTAGGTATTCGTTTGCTCCGACCGCTCTCTCGAAGTTCAAATGCAATATCAGTCGCTAACCGCTGATCTTTTGTATTCAGATTAATATTATAGGCAATAAGAAAGTCTCGCATGCCCATTACTGTGGCACCTGCACCCGAATTAAATTCAACCGGACCAAAATCCGGTTTCCAATTTTCATCTTTTAGCTTTTCTTGCAACCCTTCATATTCACCTCTTCGGATCGTAGGTAATTTTAGTCTATCTAATTTCTGGGCAGATTTTTCATATAAATAAATCGGAATTCTTAATTCCTCACCCACTCTTTTCCCTACAGATTTAGATAAATCAATACATTCATCATCACTCACATTGGCAATGGGAATAAATGGACATACATCTGTAGCACCCAATCTAGCGTGAGCACCTTTATGTTTTGACATATCAATGACTTCTGCTGCAGTTTTGATTCCAAGAAATGCCGCTTCAGAAACCGCTTCTGGATTCCCGATAAAAGTAACCACCGTCCGATTGGTATCCGCACCGGGATCCACATCTAAAATCGTAATGCCATCCACACCTGAAATCACATCGGTTATGGTATTGATTTTGGCTAAATCTCTCCCTTCGCTAAAATTTGGAACACATTCTACAAGTTTCATTTATCCCGCCTGAACCACTTTCAATAAATAACCAATTAGATAAATGACCGCAACCAACATAATGATTGTACGTGTCAAAGATCGTTGATGTCGCCTATCCGGAATAATACGTCGGAAAAACCGTTTTACTTCTTGACCCATTACATACCTGCAAATAAAAACATAAATAAATTCACAAAGGGGCTCATAACCCACCAAATGGGAGAAATATTCGTAAACATACCAAATAGAATTAAGCCCATGAGAATCTGGGGACCATGAACTTGAAGTTTATAGACCAAATCGGGATTTTTTCTAATCATCAACCCTGAGAAAATCTGTGAACCATCCAGAGGGGGTATGGGAATCATATTAAATACAGCCAACATAATATTAATTTGGGTGAACATCATTAGCATGGAAGTAATGGCACCCATATAACCTGTGGCTCGAATCATTGTACCAGCCAAAAAAGCTAACAAAATGTTTGAAGCTGGGCCGGCAAAAGCTATCTTCATCATATCTTTCCGAGGATCAGCTAAATAACCAGAATCAACTGGAACCGGTTTTGCCCACCCAAAACCCACAAACAAAATCATAAGGGATCCAAACAAATCTAAATGAGCCATGGGATTCAATGTCAAACGGCCAGCATATTTGGCCGTAGGATCACCTAATTTATTGGCAACCCATGCATGGGAAAATTCGTGAAAAACCAATGCAAATAAAAGAACGGGTAAGAGCATTACAATTACTTCGGGTGGGAGTCGAAAAATCATTAATTAAACCTCGGATGATATGTGCGGTGCACTTCTTTTAAATGCTCCTTATCCAAATGGGTATAGATCTGAGTTGTTGTAATATCTGTATGCCCAAGCATTTCTTGTACCGATCTCAGGTCAGCGCCCCCTTCTAACAAATGAGTGGCAAAGGAATGACGCAGTGTATGGGGACTCACTTCCTTTTTTAACCCGGTTGATTCCGTCCATTTTTTGAGTAAAATCCAAATCATCATTCGCGTCAATTTCCGACCATTTCGGCTTAAGAATACTTCTGCAACATTGGGGTTTTTATCTGCCAATAAAACTCGTTCATGGTTGAGATAATTTTTAAGGTTTTCGCGAGCGATGGGACCAATAGGTACAAATCGTTGTTTACTTCCCTTTCCTTGAATACGAACCATTTCAGAATCCCATAAAATATCTGATGTTTTAAAGTCACATAATTCGGTGACACGCAAACCGCAGGAATACATCATTTCAAAAATAGCTAAATCCCTTTGGGCCATCGGCGCATTTTCAGGAATAATTCCCAAAATTTTATCTATTTCCTGAATCGTGAGCACGTTTGGAAGTTTTCTGGGAATTTTTGGTGTGTCCAGCAATTGGGCTGGATTATCCTGCATATGACCTTCGGCAGATAGAAAGTTGTGATACGTACGAATAGAAGAAACAGCACGCTTGATAGAATTGGCCGCCAACCCGCGATCATTCAATCTCCGTACGAAAGAACGAATGTTTCCCAGAGTGACATTCCGAATCGTTTTAATCTTTAGCTCAGACGATAAATATTGGTGATACTGCTGTAGGTCCCGTTCATATGATTCTAAGGAATTCCGAGCGAGATTTCGTTCAACTTTGAGCATAGTCATATAATCTCGAAGAAAGTTTTCCATTAACTTTCCATTATACCTGCTTCAACCGATTCACATAATATATGTTCAGCCAACAAATGTCCCTCTTGAATTCGTTGGGTATCATCACTTGGAATACAAATAGTCACATCTCCAGACTCTGCCATTTTACCCCCCGATTTTCCCGTTAATACAATCACCTTCATTGATAGTGATTTTGCCGAATCAATTCCCCGAATCACATTTTCAGAATTCCCACTGGTAGAAATAGCAATCAACACATCTCCGGGCTCTCCCAATCCTTCGATTTGACGTGAAAATATGGACTCATAACCTGTATCATTGGCCCAAGCAGTCAAAAAAGAAGCATCAGTAGTTAAGGCAATAGAAGCGATAGGAGGACGATCGTGGCTAACTAACCCTCCCATGAGTTCTGCAGCCATGTGCTGAGCGTCGGCAGCAGAGCCACCATTCCCACACCATAATATTTTCTTAGACGATTTGGCAGCATCAACCATGAGTTGAGCCCCTTTTTGGATATCGCTTGCGCAGGCATCCAGCATATCGGTTTTTACCTGGGCACTGTCCTGAATAATTTGTTTCACGTCCAACATGATTAATTGATTAAACTAGCATATTGATCGGCAGAAAGCAAGGCATTCAATTCGCCGGGATTTGAAATGGATATTTTTAATATCCACCCATCTCCATATGAATCTTCATTCACTTTTTCAGGATTATCCTCTAAAATGTCATTAATTTCTACAACACGGCCCGTAAGAGGCCCAAAAAGGTCTGCCACTGTTTTAACAGCTTCGATTGTGCCAAACGGTTCATCTAATTCTATCTCTTGATCTGTATCTGGAAATTCAACAAAAATAATATCCCCCAACTCACCCTGAGCATGATCCGTAATGCCAATGGTCGCCATATCACCATCAATTTTAATCCATTCATGTTCTTTTGTATATTTTAAATCTTGGGGAAGTTTCATGTTTCTTTTTCCTCTTTATTGTATTCAAATGATTCTAAAAAACTGGTGTCGAATTTCCCGGAGCGAAATGTATCATCCTTCATGATAGCTTGATGAAAAGGAATGGTCGTTTTAGGCCCTTCAATTATGGTTTCTTCTAATGCCCGCTCCATAAGATTAATCGCATCTTCTCTCGTCGGAGAATGGACAATTAATTTTCCGATTAGAGAATCGTAATAAGATGGTATTTCATACCCCGCATAAGCATGAGAGTCTACGCGAACACCTTTTCCGCCAGGCATGTGATAACTAATGATCGACATTGGAGATGGCATAAAATCTTTATCAGGATCTTCAGCATTAATTCGACATTCAATCGAATGCCCACGTAATTTCATATTATAAAGATAATCAGGAAATTTATGTCCCGCATGCATTTGAATTTGTTCTTTAATTAAATCGACCCCCGTTACCATTTCTGTTATGGGATGTTCCACTTGGATACGGGTATTCATCTCCATAAAATAGAAATCTTTATTTTTATCCAAAAGAAATTCAACGGTACCAACACCCACATAATTAACAGCTTTTGCTCCAGCTACAGCTGCATCTCCCATTCGCTTGCGAAGATCATCATCCACGGCTGCAGATGGAGATTCCTCTATCAATTTTTGATGGCGACGTTGAATGGAACATTCTCTTTCGCCTAAGCTCACTGCATTCCCAAAGGAATCTGCTAAAACTTGAATCTCGATGTGGCGAGGATTTTCTACAAATTTTTCTATATACATTTCCCCATTATTAAAGGCGGCCAATGATTCTGCAGAAGCGGTATTGTATGCATGCACAACTTCACTCTCTTCTCGAACCAGTCGCATCCCACGACCACCGCCCCCTGCGGAAGCCTTCAACATGACCGGAAAACCCATCTCAATGGCCATTTGCCTCGCTTCTTCAGCGTCTTTTAAAATACCTTCATTGCCGGGAATAACGGGGACACCTGCATCCACCATTGTTTTTTTTGCCTGTGCCTTATTTCCCATAGCATTGATAATGTCACTATTTGGGCCAATAAAATCGAACCCATTATCTTTACATATTTTTGAGAATTCTGCATTCTCTGCCAAAAAACCATAACCGGGATGGATGGCATCCGCATTGGTAATTTCTCCAGCAGCAATAATACGGGGAATATTCAGATAGGATTCGTTACTCGGTGGCGGGCCAATGCATACAGCTTCGTCCGCAAATTTAACATGGAGTGAATACTCATCTGCTGTGGAATAGACAGCAACAGATTTCAAATTTAACTCATGGCATGCCCTGATAATTCGCAGAGCAATCTCACCACGATTGGCAATTAATATCTTCTTATACACGGTTTATATCTTTGTTAAATCAGGAAGACTCTATCACAAAAAGCGGCTGATTGTATTCTACCGCCTGGCCATCTTCGAGCAATATTTCGACAATCGTACCACCGGTTTCAGCTTCAATCTCATTCATGATTTTCATTGCTTCTATAATGCACAATGGATCCCCCTCAGATACAGAATCGCCCACTTTTACAAATGAATCCGCATCGGGAGATGGTGCAGTATAAAATGTCCCTGGCATGGGGGATAATATTTTCTCACCACCGGCAGATGTTTCAACGGAATGAGATTCTGCCTGAACTGGTTCAGATTTACCACTGGATTGTGAAGAAGGATCGATGGTAACAGCCGGCGTACCCGGACCGGGCGAAACCCCAATACTTGGGGATTTCACCACTCGAAACCGACGCCCCCAAAAATTGACATCAATTTCATTCACATCACTGTTTTCCAAAAGGTAAATGATTTCTTTGAGTTTATCTTGCCACATAATTTGCTTTCACTATTTATGTATAATGGTTGAAAGTACGATTAAGTTTTCACCCGTTCAATATATTCTCCAGATCGTGTGTCAATTTTTAATATTGCACCTTCATCAATAAATAAGGGGACTTGAACCGTATATCCCGTTTCTAAAGTGGCGGGTTTTGTGGCACCGGTTGCCGTATTTCCTTTGATGCCTGGTTCAGTTTCAGTTACGCCTAATTGAACGTGAGCCGGTAAACGAATATCTAAAACTTCTTCTCCATCAAAAAGAATGTCAACATTCATGCCGCCCTTCAAATAATTTTTTCCATCCCCCACCGTATCATTCATAACATTGATTTGATCGTAAGTCATATTATCCATAAAAATATGTGAATCACTGTCCTCATACAAAAATTGCATCGTCCGGGCTTCAATTTTCAAAAATTCGAGTTTGATCCCCGCATTAAATGTTTCATCAAAGATTTTACCCGATGCAATATCTTTTAATTTAGTTCGCACAAATGCAGGCCCTTTCCCCGGTTTTACATGGAGAAATTCAATTACTTTCATTCGTTTATTTTTATGCAGAATAACTGCACCGTTTTTAATATTTGATGTTGTGGCCATTTCACTCCCTTATTTAGCTTGGGAATTTACAATTTATGAGATGTAAGTGCTTGTGAGTTTTCTCAGAATTTTTATACTATTTTCCAGAATGGAACCGTCTCAACTACCAATTCTCGAGATATTGCAATATCTTTAATACATTGATCCACTGTCGCAACGTGTTTCGCATATTTGGCCATGTCCGAGCTAGAAAGGATTTTAAAGTAGGATGTTATCTGATCATCCGTATATGGAAAAACAGAGCGGTTTTCCCTGATTTCTTCCGTAGTCATTTCCAGCGTTCGGATATAAAGACTATTTTCCGTGTATTCCCTCAGAATCAATGAAAGTTGAGCATAAAATTCTTTTATTTCACCTTTGGTTAATAATTCGGATTGATCCAGTTTATTCAATTTTCTCATGGCAACAGTATCCGGATCTTCTAAATATTCTGGCCGTTCTTCATAAGATATGTCCGCTTTCAATCGTTTGGTCCATATCAACCCAATGGCTATTATTATTATCAAAAGTAAAATAGATAAAATCATTGTTTGCCATGGTAGAGGAAATCGCACTGGAACTGGATCCTTAATGGGCATGATGCCACCGCCAGATTGTTTAAAGCTTGGATCCTTCTCTGTAATCGAGACCACTTCCATGGTCATAGTATCGGCAGTTAAATCATAAGCAAATGTACTATCCATATTCAACACAGATATGGTTACGCCGGGAATTGCCACCTTCCCCGTATCCCAGAATACGATTTCGAAACGCCCAATTTTTTGAATGCCAGATATTGAAATTTCAGAAGATCGAATTTCAAGAGGATCTTCCAGCTGCCACTCCGGAAATTGAATAATTTTATCATCAGTAGATTGAACTGAAACAGTATAGAATATTGGTGCACCAATCGTGGTATAAGTTGTATCTAATTCAACAGTTAATTGGGCCGATGAACCGGTATAGTCTTGTGTGCAGGCTACGAGTGTAATCGTAATTATAAAATAAAGTTTTTTCAATTAATTAGGCTCGTTTTTCCCGTCGCCGAAAATAAGTCATGAGTGGTTCCACATAATCCTTATCTGTTCCAACATCTATCACGTCAAATCGTGAGCGACCACATTCTTTTTTAAAAGTTTCCCATTTTTCTCTAATGGATTGAGAAAAAGAACTTCGTTCTTTTTTCGAAGATAGGTCAGCCCAAAATTGTTCTCCCGTTTCAGGGTCATGGACTTTAATCAGACCCAAATCAGGAACGGTTTCCTCAGCAGGATCAGCTATACGGATACCAATCATATCATGCTTTTTATTTGCCAACTTTAAAGATTTCCAATAATCGTCATCTAAAAAATCAGAAATAAGAAAAACCACAGATTTTCGTTTTGCAACATTCATAAGAAAATCCAAACTGGATCGAATGGAAGTTCCCGTTCCTTCTGGCTCGTGGAAAAGGACCTCCCGCACCACTCGTAAAATATGCGATTTATCCTTTTTCGGTGCAATATATTTTTCAACATGATCGCTAAATAATATCAAACCCACTTTATCTTTATTTTTTATTGCAGAAAATCCAAGAATTGCGGCGATTTCTGCTGCCAATTCGGATTTGAATTGATCCACCGTTCCGAAATGACCTGACCGACTCACATCCACCATTAGATAGACGGTCAGCTCTCTCTCTTCTTCAAATATTTTTACGAATGGTGTATTGCTACGCGCGGTTACATTCCAGTCAATAAGTCTTATATCGTCACCAGGTATATATTCACGAACTTCTGAAAAAGTCATGCCTCTCCCCTTAAAAACGGAATGATACTCACCGCCGAAAAGGTCATTGACCAATCCATTCGTCCGAATCTCAATATGGCGAACTTTTTGAAGTATTTCTTTGGGAATCATGGGTTAAAATGGAATATGGATCATGTAATATGGTTGGTGGTTTAATAATTTATAATCATCTATTCATTTTTCCGGCAACCACCATCCCTTCTCACTTTTTACGGAATTTCTATGGAATCAAAAAGCCTTTGAACCACATCTTCAGATGTCATTTCTTCCGCTTCTGCCTCGTAGGTGAGAATAACACGATGGCGGAGAACATCTTTCCCTACATACCGAACATCCTCTGGCGTAATGTATCCCCGATGTTCAAGGTATGCGCGCGCTTTGGAAGCCAAAATGAGATTGATCGTGGCGCGAGGGCTGGCACCGTATTCTATGAGTTGCGATAAATCATCCAATCCAAAATCGTCCGGTTTCCGAGTAGCAAAAACCAGATTTAATACATAATCCTCAACTTTTTCATCCACATAAATATCATTAATTGTTTTTTGAGCATCTAATATTTGTTTGGGTTTTACAACTGGTTTAATTGGATCTGAGCTACCAGTTTTTGCCACCTGGCGTAAAATTTTTCTCTCTTCATCTTTTTGAGGATAATCTACTTTCAGTTTCAACATAAAACGATCTACTTGTGCTTCGGGTAAGGGGTAAGTCCCTTCCTGTTCAATCGGATTCTGCGTAGCCAAAACCAAAAAAGGAGAATCTAATTTAAAGGTTTCTTCACCAATGGTGACTTGTCGTTCCTGCATCGCTTCTAAGAGTGCACTTTGCACTTTTGAAGGTGCACGATTAATTTCATCTGCCAGAATTATATTCGAAAATATGGGCCCTTTTCGGATTTCAAAACTGCTCGTTTTTTGGTTAAATATCAACGTCCCTAGCAAATCTGCAGGAAGCATATCTGGAGTAAACTGAATCCGTTGAAAACCAGTATTAATCGCCTGGGCCAACGAATTGACCGTTAGGGTTTTTGCTAAACCTGGCACACCTTCTAGTAGCATGTGTCCATTGGCCAATAAACCAATCAATATTTTATTAATCAGTTCATCTTGCCCAACAATAACTTCGCCAATCGATGCACGAAGTGGGTCAATAAATGTAGATTCTTTGGTAATCCGATCGTTGATTTCTGATAGGCTAAATTCTGTCATAATGGTTTATTGTGTAAGGTGTTTTAGTTCGGGAATTTCCTTAATATCTCGACCAAGATATTTAAGCTCGAATCCAACAGATTGGAACAACTCATGGTTTGGATATTTTTGGAGGAATTGGCTATAATGATCTTTGGCATTTTCAAAGTCAGCCAACATATTGGCATAAATAAATCCTTGCATAAATAGCGAAAATGGTACCTGTTTAGATTCGGGGAATTGGACCATTAAATTTTCATATTGATTTATGGCCATAGTAAAATCCCGCAAATCACGGTAATAAATTTCAGCAATGAGATATTGAGCATTGGGTGCTATTTCATGATCCGAATGTTTATCCACCACTTTTTGAAGCAATTCAAGAGCAGCCTTTGCTTCTCCCATGTTTCGTTTTTGTTCAGCTTCGGAAAACAGATCTTCAGCAGATTTAAATAGTCCGCAACCGGAAATTATTATAAGGATCGTTAGAGTAAGTATTTTTTTTGATTTCATATATTTTTTTTGATTAGAGGGCCGTGAATTTATAAGATTTCTTCCTCTGTCACCACCCTGAATTCACCTAAACTCAATCTTTTTACTTTTGTTCCATTAAAATGAATAAAGAAATCCAAAGTGAAACTGGTTGATTCTCGGGTCAATCATACTTTCTGCATAGTCAACCCGCATGGGACCAATAGGTAAATTAATGGTAATCCCAACACCACGGTTCCATGCCAAGTCACTTACTCGAATCGATTGTATTGAATTCACAATTGACCCGCCATCAAAGAATAAAACACCGCCCATTAATCCAAAGATAGGAAACCGCACTTCCCAATTGGTCAGTATTTTAGCTGTTTTTCCTAATGGTAAAGTTCTATTGTCATCCGTCGTATATGTTTGGAATTGGAGGGGTGCCCAAGCTCGAAGTGAATTACTCCCACCCAAATAAAATTTTTCAAACAAAATCGTTTCAAATTGATCATATTCTTCTTTCCAAGCAGTGATGAACCCTGTATTAATCCGACCCGCTATCGTCACACCTTTTAACGGTGAAACATACTGCCTTAAATCCAAATCAAATTTTGTATAAGCCCGATTCCCTTTCAATAAACCACCAAATGCATCTGAACGAAAGATGATTACATTTCCACGAGTTGGATTCACTGGGTTGTCCCTGTTATCCTGATGGAGATGTATACTGAATTTTCTTTGCTCTATATTATTCTTAAATGCTTCAGACTCATCAAATCCTTCAATACGAATACCAACATCCAAAAAGGAACGTTGGCGGTTCCATCGAAAAATATTAGAATATTGCAGACCAATTCGTTTAACGTATGGACCTTCTTCGTTTCCAAAATTTTTGAACTGTTGATAAAATATTTTCACTTGTATGGGTAACTTTATTGCGAAAGGTCGTTGGTTAGATATTTTTATATCTAAGCTAAATCGAGGAAAAATAAAACCTTCCTCCGTAGGCATCACAATAGAACCACGAGAGTCAAATTGATTTTTTGAACCAAAAATCATTCGATCCGACCATTGTAATGATCCACCCATGCCCACCATAGAATTTACCCCAGGTACATATTCAATATCTTCATAGCCAATATCAATATTCTGTACCCCGCGGTTTTGAAATTCTTTCACCCGAACTTCAATATTTATAAGACTATCAACATCCGCAGAAACTGGATGGGTAATGAGGCTAATTGAGGAGAAAAATCCAGCGCGAAGCAAGGTTTGTTTTGTTTTATCCATTAGGCTTTTTCGAAATAAATCACCTTTTGTAAAGGCAAATTCCCTTCGGATATATGTGGTGTCGATTAATTCAGTTCCCGAAATCCATGTGTTGTTTATAAAAACATCAGGTCCTTCGTTTACCTTTAAACTTAAAAATACTGAATCTTGAATCTCTTGTTGAATGTCTAATTGGGCAAAGAGCTTCCCCTTATCTTGGAAAGCTTCATCTACTAAAGCCAAATTGGTATTTATTTGAACTGGATTATAAGGGCGATCCAATTTTAACCCAAGCAAGGTAAGAATTTCTTTTTCTTTAAAAGTTTTAAGGCCAGTCATGGTGACTGAACTGAGAAAATATTGTTTCCCTTCATCAATTAGAAAATAGATGGCTACTTCAGGCTCACTTACTGAGAATGAATCTTTAACGATTGTTTCAAGGAATCCATTTGAATGATAATAGTTTTTTATGGCAATGGCATCCAATTTGAGTAGCCTTCGATCAAATTCAATGCGTGAAAACAATAATAAAGAAGAAGGCTTTAATGATACTTGTCCTTTTAACTGGCGGTGGTTAAAAGAATGATTTCCAATAAAATCTACACTAGTTACTGAACGTGGATCTCCACTTTGAGCAGACAGTGATATTAACGCGACGAAAATCGTCAGGCATAAAATTAGTTTTTGCATTTAATAATTAGTATATACGTCGTACGCGGAACTTCATGTGGATATTACCCGTCTCATCCACATTGCCGATCACTGAGAAATTAGGATTTAATTTATATTCTACACCCACCTTCTTTTTATACGCACCTTCTAAGGAAAAGGATCGTTTATAACTGAAACTGAAACTTTTATTTATATGTGCACTAATTGCAAATTCTTCACTGGCACTTGGATTTAATAAATCACCTGATATTTCTACCCCTTCAATGAGACCAGCGGATTTTAGCCCTGTAGCCTGAATAAAATTTCTCTCTAATTGCCGTTCTAAGTAAGCACCTAGAATTGTCTGAGCTTGCGTACCTAACCCTTCTGTAGTGAATCCTTCTTCAGCCACACGTGTATTAAAGGTAAGTAATTGAAGAATGTCACTTTCTGTATATCCCTTATCACTATCAAACCTCCACTCAGGATTGTCAAAAGGTCCAAACACACCCAATATGATTTCAGCATCACCGATTTTTGTAGAAGCAGATAAATCTAAAAATGGATTAAACCCTTTACCATCTAAGGTCATTACTCCCTGTAGATTCTCAAAAACATCACCAACATAATAATATATTTCACCTTCTATAAACTCGATTTCTCCAGAATAATCCCAGTCACCATCAAACTGTTTTGACATGGCAATTTCACCAGATATTTTTGCATCAATCTGTGAATTTCGGATAGAGAAGGAATCCTCTATTGGAAATCGAATATTATAATTGGTTGTTGTTCTTCCTTTAGCTTTAGCAGATTCAACTGCATCGTCCCCAGAAAACTCCATATATACAGC
This sequence comes from Fidelibacterota bacterium, assembly GCA_018674655.1. GTDB lineage: Bacteria > Fidelibacterota > Marinisomatia > Marinisomatales > TCS55 > TCS55. Next base: position 39,682 of record JABGZQ010000033.1, read on the forward strand.
GCCTCTTTTAGCGGCAACAATACCATTGATTTCTAAAGTGTCTTTCCCCAAAATAGAAACATCTAAATCTCCATATCCTTCAATATCTCCATTTAATGATCGATAGAAAACATCATTTCCAATAGCATGTAAATCGAACCTTGGTTCGAAAAACTTTGTAAAATCTAACCCACCAGAAATCTTAAGATTTTTGGTTGAATCAACTTTAGTATGCGTGTCATAAACGGTGCCAGAAAAAGATTGAATTGACAACTGATTATCAACGAGGATTGCATTTGTAGAAATTTGTCGAACCGGTTCATCCATTAATACTGTATAAATTTCCCCATTCTCAATATTGATATGCCCATTACGGTTCAATTTTTCTGGCGGCCCATTAATATCCAGATTAATTTTTATATCACCAATAATTGAATCCGTCTCTGCCAAATATTCCGATAAAAATACAGCCGAATGCAACAAACCTTGAGTCTTTACATTTAATTCACCTTCTGGATGCCAATTGTTTACATTAGGCGATGCCATATCGTAATCGATTGGTAAAATAGCGGAACCAGAAATTTGGTTTTCATTCCATGTTGAACTAAACTGGCTGAATTCTAATTTCTTATTAGCATATTGTCCATGGCCTCTCACCGTACCCAGAGGGATTCTTTCAAAGAATGTGTTTTCTATTTTTCCATCCAAAATAAATCGTGTCTTTTCAGTAGTGCCACCAACATTAAATTTGCCGGTAAAATGGCCCAATATTCGATTTTCCCACTTGGGTGCAAATTGAGTTAAAATTGCCATATCAATATTTTTGAAATTGGACTGAAGATCTACAGGGATCGGTTGAGTGGTATCCGCAATAATGGGGAAAGTGCCAATGATCTGAAAACCTGTTTTATCTCCCTCCGTTAAAGTCAATTCTTCTAGATGTAAAATACCGTCTCGAAAAAGAGATGAAATATAAAATTCGTTAAATGATTGACCCGCTAATTCTCCATTTTTGATTGTGATATCCATACTGAAATCATCAGGATTTAATTCCTGACCTATAGAAATTTCACCAAATATATTCCCTAAAACTTGTGTTTCATTATTTGAGTTGATAATTCTAAATAATTCTGCAGTTACATTGGAAAATTTCAATCGCCCCTCGAATGGATTTGTTTTAACAAAACCCTCTATAATTCCATCATCAACATGAATTTCAAATGGATTAAAGAAAATTCTATCCTCTAAGAGAGTTATGGTCAATGGCTTTGGATTCCCCAAAAAGTGACCTTCATAAGCAATTTGGAACCGATCTAAAAATACAATACTATCATTTTGAATGGTGCCATTAAATTGTAAGTAATCCTGACCATTTTTTAGTTCAAAACTGGAAATTTCAAACAGATCTTTAAAGATTTTGACCTCTCCTGACCCATTTTCAAAGCCATAGTCATTCCAAGTGCCTTCACCAAATTTTAATTTAATATTCCCATCTCTAAATTCCTTAATATTCTCCAAATCTCCTGTGAATTCAAAGGAAGATAGTGATACGTTTTTGTACTTAAAGTCCGATATTAACAAATCCGCGTTTACACCAATGGTATCAAATGGGCCCTTTAATACCATGGATCCTGTAGCAGTCCCACTTGATAAAGAATCGGTCCAAAAGTTATTGATCAGAAATGTTGAAGCATTGGTTAGTGCTAAATTAAGATTCATTTTTTTGGATCCAAAATTTGCATCCCCTTCGATCGTAACTATAGAAGGACCAATCGTCGTTGTAAGTGGATTTGTTATAGTTAGTTCATAATCTTTATATGAAATACCACCGGAGAACGAAGTGGGTGCACGGTCGAAAACCAAAGATTCATTAATTTCAGCATTGATATCTATGGCAGTAATTTGGGACTCATTTATCTCGCCCTCAGCCAATATATATCCGGATAAATTAGTTGTTTGTTGATCAAGCATCCATTGGCTCACATCCAATGACTGTAGTTGGATGGTTCCATTAAACCGTCCTTCGTCTTCAAATAATCCTTGTATGTTTAGAATCCCATCATCTCCAGTTAATTCCAAGGATTCTAAGCGAAAATAATCAGAATATTTTGTCAAATAAAAATGACCTCCCATATCAAGCCCAAGTTCGTTTCGCAAAAACAAATCACCAACATAGTCTGTAAAATCAGATTCAAAATTGAAAATCGCAGATATTTTTGATAATTTAGGCTGTAGAGGTAATTTGGAAAATATGTGACTCGGTATTTCATATTCTGATAATTGGAATTGGGCTTGAACTCCAGCTTGCTCACCTCTATCAAATGCAAATTTTCCATCAATATGAAATCCATTCATGATAGCCTTTTTCACCTCAATGTCTATTCTTTGAGACGACAAACTTCCGTTGATGTTTTTCATGGCAATGTCAATTTTTGGGACAGCACAAAATAATTCAAATTCTCGCAACTCTATTTCCATCTCCTCAATGCCTTCATTTATTCGTCCGTCAATTAGAAAATGAAAAGATCGAGTAGAATCGTTTAGAGGGAGATATATGTTCCCATCTACATACATATTTTGAATATTTAGAGGGATATTTTCCGGATGGAATTCGATAGGGTTACTTGAAGTGGAGTCCTTCTGTGATTCAAAATAGGGGTTCACAGTTACATTGGATACAGATAATGATTCAATGTCAACTTTACCAAAAATTAAAGAAAGTATTTTCACTTTTGTCGAAATACTTGGCAAAATTACTGAAGCACCATTTTCATGTATTAAGGATACATTGTTTGAATGTAGCATAGAAAACAAATGACCAGACAATTCACTAATTTCTATTTGCCATCCATTTTCCTTCAATTGGGTATTAAGGTAGGATTCCATACGATTTTGCCAAACACTCGGCATAAAAATCAAATAACCTGCAATGCCAATTGCTAGGGTAATAATGAAATATATTGTTCGTCTTTTGGTCATTGTTTGTTGAATCGCTTTTCCACGGATACGAAATTACGTGCCTTCTGTTCCATAAACAAAAAAAGCGTCTCGAATGAGACGCTTTTTTTTTAATAGGTTTTTTGGATTAATTAGTCTACAACTTCAAAATCTGCATCTTCAATTTCTGCATCATCTTTTTTCTTAGATTTTGATCCTTTACCCTCATCAGTCGGTTCAGCGCTCTCAGTTTGTGTTTCATCTTTTGCCGCATCATACATTTTTGAAGCCACAGCATTCCAAGCAGTATTTAGTGAATCTACTGCTGTTTTTAAGTCATCTAAACTGGATCCATCTTTCGATGATTTTACTGCGGCCATTGCATCTTCTAGTGATTTTTTCTCACTTTTATCTAATTTGTCTTTATACTCTTCGATGTTCTTTTCAGTTTGATAAACCAATTGTTCTGCTTGGTTTTGCAAATCGATCATTTCACGTTTGGATTTATCTTCTCCTTCGTGTTTTTTCGCATCATTGACCATTTTATCAACTTCCGCATCGGATAGCCCACTTGAGGCTTCTATTCGAATACTTTGTTCTTTTCCAGTAGCTTTATCTTTAGCACCCACATTTAAAATTCCGTTCGCATCAATATCAAAAGTGACTTCAACTTGAGGAATACCGCGGGGTGCTGGTGGAATACCATCTAAGTGAAAACGTCCGATGGTTTTATTGTCAACCGCCATTTCACGCTCACCCTGAAGCACATGAATTTCTACCGTGGTTTGATTATCGGAGGCCGTAGAAAATATCTGGGATTTTTTGGTTGGAATTGTTGTATTCCGTTCAATGAGCTTAGTGGATACGCTCCCCAAAGTTTCAATGCCTAATGATAGGGGTGTCACATCCAAAAGAAGAATGTCATCTACATCACCTGCTAAGACACCACCCTGAATTGCGGCACCAAGGGCAACAACTTCATCGGGGTTCACACTTCTGTTTGGCTCTTTTCCGAAGATTTCTTTCACCTTTTCCTGGATTTTAGGGATTCGACTAGATCCACCCACTAAAATAACTTCATGAATATCAGATGCCTTTAAGCCGGCATCTTTAATTGCTTTTTTACAAGGATTAATCGTTCTTTCAACAAGATCGGATACTAATTCTTCAAATTTAGCTCGGGTGAGCGTCAAGTTTAAATGTTTAGGACCGGATGAATCTGCCGTAATAAATGGCAGGTTGATTTCTGTTTTCTTTGAACTGGACAGTTCTCGTTTAGCCGTTTCGGCAGATTCACGGAGACGCTGCAAAGCCATGGGGTCTTTTTTCAGATCAATACCATCACTGTTTTTGAATTCTGAAGCTATCCAATCAATGACTTTTTGATCAAAATCATCTCCACCTAAATGTGTATCACCATTCGTGGATTTTACTTCGAAAACGCCATCACCCAGTTCTAAGATAGAAATATCAAAAGTACCACCACCTAAATCAAAAACTGCAATAGTTTCCTCTTTTTTCTTATCCAATCCATAGGCTAAAGAAGCGGCGGTTGGTTCATTGATAATTCGACGCACATTTAATCCCGCAATTTTACCGGCGTCTTTAGTGGCTTGACGTTGAGAATCATTAAAATATGCGGGTACAGTAATCACGGCATCTGTTACCGTGGTGCCTAAATGATCTTCGGCAGTTTGTTTTAATTTTTGTAGAACCATTGCACCTATCTCGGGAGGTGTATATTCTTTATCACTTGCAGTCACAACAACTGAACCAGACTTACCCTTATTGACTTTATAAGGCACTTCTTCGATTTCTGTGCCTACTTCATCAAACATTCGTCCCATAAAACGTTTGATCGAAAATACGGTGTTTTCCGGGTTTGTTACGGCTTGACGTTTTGCAGCCTGACCAACTAAACGATCACCGTCTTTCGTAAATGCGACAATTGACGGGGTTGTTCGCCCGCCCTCTGAACTATTAATGACAGTGGGTTCTCCTCCTTCAAGAACAGCCACACACGAGTTGGTCGTTCCAAGGTCGATTCCGATAATTTTTCCCATTTTATACTCCTTAAGTGGGTGAATATTAAATACTAATCTTCAAAACTCAAATATTATGCCAAAATTATTAGTCAAGCATTTTGGCAGACTAATGAAGATAAGTCGCTATATATGACAGGTATAAGTTATAAATCGAGAGATTTTGTAGGTTTCTTACCTTTTTTCGGTTTCTTTTCGGATATTTTCTTGGAATGATTTTTCGCTTGGATCGGTAAAAATTCAAAATCTTTTCGATTTACCTTTACTTTAATCCCCTTTGACCCGCTAAAAACTTTCCCTAACAACAGTTCTGATAACGGGTTTTCTAAGGAATTTTGAATTTCCCTGCGTAAAAACCTTACACCATATTCAGCACTAAATCCTTTTTCAACGAGGAGAGACTTTGCTTTTTTAGCAATAGATAACGTTAAACCAATTTTGTCCAAATTTTCGTGAAGATCCCTTAGTTGTAAATCAATAATTTTTAATACATGTTCCTTCGACAATGGATGATAAACAATTGTTTCATCCAATCTATTTAGAAATTCTGGATTAAAGGTGCCTTTAACTCGATCGAGGATTCGATCTCTCATATCTTCGTAGTTTGCTTTATCGTTGCCTTCTGAGAACCCAAATGAACCGCCACTCTGGATTTCTTTGGTTCCAATATTCGAAGTCAGAATAATTATGGTATTGCTAAAATCGACTTTTCTTCCTAAACCATCAGTTAAAATGCCTTCGTCAAATAGTTGTAACAATACGTTAAATACATCCGGATGGGCTTTTTCAATTTCATCAAATAAAATTACAGAATATGGATTTCGCCGAACTTTTTCAGTAAGCTCACCGCCTTCTTCATACCCCACATAACCCGGTGGTGCGCCAATGAGTCTTGATACAGAGAATCGTTCACCATATTCACTCATATCCAATTTAATCAGAGATTCGCCATGGCTGAATAAATAATTAGCCAACACTTTGGCCGTTTCTGTTTTTCCGACACCAGTAGGTCCTAAAAATAAGAATACACCAATTGGCCGGTTTGGACTTTTAAGACCTGCACGGGATCGCTGCATTGCACGACTAATACTTTGAATCGCCCGATCTTGTCCTACAATTCCATTTCCCAATTCATCCTGCATCTTTAGCAACTTTTGACCTTCAGATTGCGCCACTTTACGTACTGGAATTCGTGTCACCATTGACACAACATCAGCGATACTGTCTTCCGTAACGCGAATGGGATTTGATGCTTCGTTCAACTGCCAATCTTTCTGAAGGTTCTTCAACTTTCTCACAAGTTTTTGTTCTGTATCTCGGAGGTTGGCTGCATCTTCAAATTTTTGTGCAACAACAACCGAATCCTTTTCTGATCGCACATTATCGATTTCCAACTCAAGATCAATTACCTCTTGAGGTACTTTCATATTTAGCATGTGGGAACGGGAGCCTGCTTCATCCATGATATCAATGGCTTTGTCGGGTAAATATTTATCGGTTATATAACGATGGGACAATTGAACGCAGGCTTCAATAGCCTCTTCATCATAAATTACATTATGGTGTTTTTCATAACTGGATTGAAGTCCTTTTAGAATTGCAATCGATTCATCTGTTGATGGAGGCGCTACGTTCACTTTTTGAAAACGACGCTCCAGAGCACCATCCTTTTCGACATACTTCCGAAATTCATCCAACGTGGTTGCACCAATACAATGGATATCACCCCGGGCCAAAGCTGGTTTAAACATATTGGAAGCATCTAGAGAACCCGATGCACCACCAGCACCGACTAAGGTATGAAGTTCATCAATAAATAAAATGAGGTCATCGGTTTTCTCTAACTCAACCATAACTGTTTTCATACGTTCTTCGAACTGGCCTCGATATTTTGTACCGGCAACAAGTCCCGCTAAATCAAGAGATAATATTCTTTTATTATGTAATAATCGTGGAACATTTTTTGATATTATTTTTTGTGCAAGCCCTTCGATTATAGCCGTTTTACCCACACCAGGTTCTCCAATAAGTACTGGATTATTTTTTTTCCTTCGAGATAATATCTGGGCGACTCTTTCAATTTCATCATGACGACCAATAACTGGGTCGAGCTTTCCTTTTCGTGCCATTTGGGTAATGTCTCGTGAAAAATGGTCCAAAGCAGGTGTTTTGGATTTAGGTGTTTTTTCTTTACGTTTTGCAGTAACAGGTAGTGTCTTTTCTTCCCGATGGTCATCCTGGATTAAATCAACAACACCGTCATAATTCAAATTATGGGCATTGAGAACTTCGTAAGCTATTCCTTCCGTCTCTTTTAGCATGGCTAATAATAGGTGTTCGTCGTCAGCGATTGTGACTCCCAAGGCAGATGCTTCATTAAAGGCATTTCTAAGTATGCGTTCTGCCCGGCGAGTTAAGGGTAAATGCCCCAAAGTCATTGTACCGCCTGACGTTTTAATCATATCCTCCACCATGGCACGGATATCTTCAATGTCACAGTCATAAATATCAAATATTTTAGAGGAAAGACCCAAATCTTCACGGAGAAGACCTAATAATAAATGTTCAGAACCCACATAACTATGCCCAAGTCGGATGGCCTCCTCTTTGGCATACTTCATGATGCTTTGCACACGCTTGGAAAAATTTTCTTTCATACTACTCTGAAATTAAACAAGGAACACCCAGGATCAAAACCTATCTGTTAAAGAAAGTATTCCGTTTTCAATATAATATTTCTTTTTGCCAATCGCCGCTACTTCTGGATTATGAGTGGTGATAACAAATGCCTGATTAAAATCAGAATTTATTTTATTAAACAAATCCATCAACCGATTGGCATTACCCAAATCGAGATTACCTGTCGGTTCATCAGCCAAAACCAGTTTGGGTTCATTCATTAGTGATCTAATTACTGCCACACGTAACCTTTCCCCTCCAGATAGTTGCGATGGATAATGATATATTCTGTCAGATAGGCCAATATAATCCAATAATTCTACCGCTTTTTTCTTATCTCCATCATTCCCAGCAATTTGATTTGGAATAAGTACATTTTCTAAAGCTGTAAATTCCGGTAATAAATGATGAAATTGAAAAACGAATCCAAGAACCCGGTTACGTAAGTGAGACAATTCAATTTGGGAAAGTGAGTCAATTGACTTTCCATTAATAATAAGAGTTCCTGTATCTGGATTATCTAAAGTACCTAAAATATTGAGTAACGTAGATTTTCCAGCACCACTTGCACCCATGATGGTTATGAGATCGCCGGATTCTATTTCCATATTAATATTCGTAAAAACGGATAGTTTATTTGATCCATTTCGATAAGATTTTGATATATTGTTTGCTTCTAAAATCATTTTTCTAAGTATATAGCTTCTAAAGGTGAAACCATTAATGCTCTTTTAGCGGCGATGAAGGACGATAGAATGACCATTCCCAGAGATATTGACAAAATGGTAAATACATCTTTTGAAAAAATGATCATAGGCAAATAGGGTGTAAAATATATGTCCTCTGGAAGCGAGATGATACCAAAAACATTTTGCATTATAATAAACAAAAGGCCAATTCCTAATCCTCCAGCAATGCCCATCCCTCCAATCATTCCCCCCTGATGCATCACGATGGACTGCACCAATCTTTGGGAGGTTCCCATAACTTGAAGAATGCCATATTCTCTAACTTTTTGTGCTGTAACTAATACCAATGTTGTCACAAGGTTAAAACAGGCAACCAAAATAATCAGACTCAGAACGGCTAAAGCACCAATTCGTTCAAATTTCATGGCACCAAATAATTCGCTGTGTAAATCTCCCCAAGTGTTGATTTGAGCATTAATAAATCTATTTTGAATGGATGCACTCACCCTATCTATCTTGGCATTGTTAGTCAATCTAATATCCAACCCATCGGGTCCATCTTTCCGAACAAAAAGCTTTTGGCCTACACCGGTAGGAATAAATGCAATTTTATCATCTAAATCTAAAACTTGAATATTAAATATCCCTCCCACAATACATTGAATTTGTCGTGGGATACCCCAATTAGAACCATGATCAATAGGACTCATTACCCTGACCCCGTCCCCCAAATTAAGATTAAGACGACGCGCGGTCATTTCACCCAAAAACACTTGGGGCAAATCTGAATCTTTATCCCATTTCATCATATTTAGATCGTAGAACGACGAAACCATTTTAGGATCAACAGCTTTGAGTAAAACCATACGTTGCGCGTTATCTCTCCCCATGATTAATCCTTTTCGTTCTTGAAAGGACATAACAGACTTTACGCCATCAATCAATTTAATTTCCTTTAGATCCCTATCCCAATCAGTTAACCCACTAATTCGAATATCGCCTTCAAAACCAATAATCCGATTTACGACCCGAGACTCAAATCCATTAAGAACCGATATGGAAAGAATCATGGCCATGCACCCCACCGCCAAGCCAATTATAGCAATCCACCCTGTTAAACGGCTCGGACCGGCTCCTTTCCCACCCAACATAAATCGCTTAGCGATGGCCTGAGAAAATTTCATTCGTAACTCAATGCCTTAGCTGGTTGAATTTTTCCAGCTCGCATAGTCGGCCAGACTGAAGCTAAGACTGCGCATCCGGCAGAAATAGTAGCCACAATACCCACATGACCAAAATGAATGTCCATTGGAATAAAATCCATAAAATATACATCTTCAGGAACAGTGATAATTTTAAAGTTATTTTGAAGCCAGGATAAGAATAATGCCAAAACCACACCACCGCCAGAGCCAGCCACCCCTATAATAAATCCTTTCGCAAGAAAAACCTGCTTCAACTTTCCCTGAGTCATACCTATTGATTTTAAAATACCAATTTGACGTGTTTTATCTATAACTATCATGGCCAATGCAGATATTATATTAACCATACCTACCAAAGCGATGAGGCTAAAAATAAATAAAATCGGCCATCGCTGAACATCCATCCACTTAAACAATGCACGATTCTTTTCTTTCCAAGTCATGACCATATATGGATAGGCTAATTCTTCTTCTAATAACTGGGATAGTTTATCGGATAACTCATTATCAACTAACCGCAGTATATGACCAGATACATTTCCCTCCAAATTGAACAAACCATCCGCCTGACTTAAGTTTGTATAAACAAGGGACTGATCATATTCAGACATACCAGAATGAAATATCCCAGTAACAGTAAATTGGTTTAGACGTTTTTTGGAACCCCCTAATGTGGCTATATCGAATAGAACAGTATTATCCCCGATATCAATATTTAACTGATTTGCTAATCGCTCCCCAATGATAATATTATGACCTTTTAAATCAACGGTTCCTCGTACTAATATTTTTGAAAGAAACGCAGTGCCATCTGGTTCAATTCCTTCTACAATTACACCTTCTGCAGATTTTCCTTTTCGCAGTAATGCAGATCCCTGAATAAATTTTGATTGAACCAATTTATCATTATAAGCTGAAATAATTGGCCCCATTCCTTCAATTTTTGATGGAATGGATTTATTTAAATAATGACGGACACGAATATGACCATCAAAGTCAGCGATCTTCTCTGAAATGACTCTTTCGAATCCATTGAGTATAAATAAAGTAATGAGGAGGGCCGAAATACCTACTGCGAGTCCTGCCACAGACAATACTCCTGCAATTCGGGTGAAGCTCCCTTTCTGGGTTGAACGAAAATATCGCGTTGATAAGTAAAAAGGGAAATTCACATTAATTACATTTTATTCTTCAGTTCGCATGGCCGGAAAAAGAATCACATCTTTAATTGTCACATTTCCGGTCAAAAGCATGACCAAACGGTCCACGCCAATTCCGACACCGCCTGTCGGCGGCATACCTATTTCCATGGCTTGAAGAAAATTTTCATCCACTGGATGTGCTTCTTCATCCCCACCTTTAGCTAATTGGGCCTGAGACTCAAACCTGTCTCTTTGGTCAATAGGATCATTTAATTCTGTAAATGCGTTTGCAAATTCCGCCCCGCCGATAAATAATTCAAACCGCTCAACTAAATGAGGATTACCACTTCTATGTTTTTTCGCCAATGGTGAAATAGCCTTGGGATAATCTGTTACAAATGTAGGCTGCACCAGATTCGGCTCTACCAATTCGCTCATTAATTCATCCAACATTTGACCGTAGTTGGCATTTTCTTCCACTTCAATATTATTGGACTTACATATCTTTTTCATTTGTGCATCCGTTGCTTCAGTCAAATCTTCTCCTGTCGCTTCCCTTAGCAATTCTAAAAGAGGCCGTCGTTGAAATGGTTTGGATAAATCTATGTCCATCTCACCCCAAGTCACCTTCAACGCATCTATATTTTTTGCAACACTTTGAATTAAATCTTCCACCAGATTCATATTGTCTTCAAAATCTGCATAAGCCCAATAAAATTCCAACATAGTGAATTCAGGATTATGATTTCGATCCATCCCTTCATTGCGGAAATCCTTGGCAATCTCATACACACGATCTATTCCACCAATAATCAGCCTTTTCAGATATAACTCGTCTGCAATTCGCAAATAAAGCTCCTGGTCCAGAGCATTGTGATGGGTAGTAAAAGGTCGGGCATTTGCACCGCCATAAAGGGGTTGAAGTACCGGTGTTTCCACTTCTAAAAACCCCATATTATCTAAATGATCTCTGAGTACACGAATAATTGTTGCGCGCTTAACAAATGTGGTCCGTACATCAGGATTCACAATTAAATCCAGATGGCGATTTCGATAACGCTGTTCTTTGTCGCTGAAAGCATCGAAGGTTTCCCCTTCTTTTTCTTTCACAACCGGTAAAGGTCGAATGGATTTACATAAAATCGTAATCGAATTTGCATGAATAGATTTCTCGCCCATTTTCGTTTTAAAGGCATATCCCTGAACACCCACATAGTCACCCATATCCAATAATTTAAAATGGGCATAATTTTCTTCACCTACATCATCTCTCCGGATAAATACCTGGATTTTTCCTTTTCCATCCTGGATGTGAAAAAATGATGCTTTTCCCATTTTCCGAAGGGACATGATACGTCCTGCAACATTTACATCATTATTTTCCAGATTTTCAAAATCATTCAAAATATCTAAACTAAAATGAGTGGGTTCATATTTTTGTGGATAGGGATCCACACCTGCATCCAATAGTTTTTGTAATTTTTCTTTACGAAAATCGATGATTTGTTTTAAGCTTTTTTGATCTTCTGACATAATAATTATACTTTCTCCGTTTCAATATTTCGCCCCAATTGACTCATTAAAAAGGCACGAATAAATTTATCAATATCCCCATCCATGACTGCCGATACATTACCGGATTCTTCTTTAGTGCGATGGTCTTTCACCATATTATAAGGGTGGAAAACGTAAGAACGAATCTGACTCCCCCAACCAATATCCATCTTTGTATCTTCTAAATCTTTCATTGCTTCTTTTTCTTTTTCTACTTCAGCTTGATACAATCGCGCCTTCAATACTTTCATTGCAGAAGCCTTATTTTTATGCTGACTCCGTTCATTTTGACATTGAACTACAATGCCTGACGGAATATGTGTAATGCGAATAGCCGAATCTGTTTTATTTACATGTTGGCCTCCGGCACCGCTGGCGCGATAGGTGTCAATGCGTAAATCGCCTGGATCAATTTCAATTTCAATTTCTTCCTCAGATGAGGGATAAATAAATACGGAAACAAATGAAGTATGGCGACGACTATTTGAATCAAATGGTGAAATCCGCACCAATCGATGAACACCGGCTTCTGTTTTCAACAACCCGTAAGCATAATCCCCCTTAACCTCCATAGTCAAATCTTTAATCCCCGCTTCATCTCCAGGTTGAAGATCCATTATTTCCTTTTTAAATCCCTTTCGCTCAATCCAGCGTGAGTACATACGGTAAAGCATTTCAGCCCAGTCTTGACTCTCGGTACCACCGGCGCCAGGATGAATTGTCATTATGGCGTTTTGTGTATCCTGCTCATCGCCAAGAATCATTTTTAACTCTAAATCTTCAATCGTATTTACAAAATTTTTCAGTTCAACATTCACTTCATTTAAATTTGCTTCTCCCGCTTCCGCAAATTCCAAAAGGACTTCTACATCATCATGCATCGTGTCTAATTTTTCCCAGAGAGATATTTCTTTTTCTATAATAGAGATTTTTTTCAGGACATTTGAAGCAGCCGAATTATCATTCCAAAAATCAGGCGAAGCGGATGACTGCCGCATTTTATCTAATTCAGCTTGTTTAACAGATAAGTCAAAGATACCTCCGCAATTCTGTGTATTTCTTTTGAGCGGTGGTATATCGTTCCTTTAAATCGAATAATTCCATAGATTAAATTTACAAGAAGGCTTTGGAAAACTTCAGAATTTTATAGCCAATATTGTCATGACTGCTACACCGGCAATCAGCATCAATAATTGGATCAATGATTTTTTTATATCTGTATTATGATGGAGTTCAGGGATCAGGTCAGAACCGGCTATATATATAAAACCACCAGCCGTAAGGGGTACGAGTGCTTCCGTGAATCCAGTAATGCTTTTTCCAAGTTGAAGAGCGAACAGTGCACCAACTAATGCTAACAATGCACTAAAAAAATTCACTGCTAATGCTTTTTTAACTGAAAGACCCCCATTAATTAAAATGGAATAATCACTGATTTCCTGAGGGATTTCATGGAATAGCACGGCCGTGGTTGTGGCAATCCCCAGTGGAATACTAGCAGCATAACTTATAGCAATTAAGACGCCATCAATAAAATTATGCATGGCATCTCCAAAAATATTCATAGGTACAACCGGGTGGACATGATCCTCTGTTGTGGGATGATGGCAATGGCGCCACCGAAAAAACTTTTCCATCACAAAAAAGGTGGCAAGACCGCCGATGGTCCATAATGAAACATAAATGGGGTTTGTTGTGGTAGCATAAGCTTCCGGTAAGAGATGAATTAATGCACCACCAAACAGGCTTCCTGTAGCAAAACTCACTAAATACGTCATGATTCGATCTAACGTTTTTCCCGATAAAGAAAGCGTAATGACGCCAGTCAAAGAAACTAGGCTTACGAGCAAAACGCTTAAGATTGTGTAAGTAAAAACACTCATAGCTTTGTACCACAGCCCTTAAAGGAGTTTAGGGTATCGTTTATTATTAATCTCCAGACGCAATAAACATTCGATCATTTAAATATTTTCTTAGAGCAATATCATCCATGTTAATATGTGCAAACCGACCATTTTCAGCCACGGAAATCCGTGCTTTTTCTTCAGAAATCAAAACAACAATTGCATCTGTTTCTTCAGAAATACCCAAAGCTGCACGATGACGAGTGCCCATTTCCTGATCAATCATTGTACTCTCAGTAAGGGGTAAAATACACGCAGCCGCATCAATAATATCATTCTGTATAATTACCGCCCCATCATGGAGAGGAGAAGATGGATTAAAAATTGACACCAACAAAGGTGCGGTGACTTCTGCTTTTATCTGGGTACCCTGTTCCTTATAGGATCGAAGACCCGTTTCCCGTTGAATTACAATTAATCCACCCCAATGTCGTTCTTGAAGTTGCGCTACTCCTTCCACAATAGATATAATTGTTCTGGATGTCCCCACACGGAATATTTTCTGAAAAAACCGGGTTTGGCCTACATAAATTAATAGACGTCGCAATTCGGGTTGAAATAAAATGACAAAGGCCACAACCCATACCGTTTGGAATTGATTCACTAACCAACTTGATGCACTAAGACCAAAGGCATTGAAGAGGAATGAACCAACCATGAGAATAATGAGTCCAGCTAACATTTGTCCAGCTCGGGTACCCTTAAAATAAATATATACTTTAAAAAATAGCCAACTTACCAAAAGAAGGTCAATAATATCAATTAGGGTTACTGTCAGAAAACCAATTTTAAACAGAATCATCTAATTCATTCCCATGATTTTTTCAGTGATAGCAATCGTGCGTCGCACAGCCATAATATCATGAACACGAACAATACGAGCACCATTCATAACACCAGCAGTGATGGATGCCAACGTGCCTTCCAATCGTTCAGTGATCGGTAAATTAAGCACCGTACCAATAAACGATTTTCGGGAAGGGCCAATTAAAATAGGATATTCCATAGCACAAATTTGCTTCAATTCACGGATCAATTCAAAATTATCTTCCAATCGTTTTCCAAATCCTATTCCCGGGTCGAGTATGATATTGGTATTCGGAATACCTGCTTCTTTTGCCTTGGCTATTTTTGCTGTAAAATAATCTTTTATCTCTTCCATAAGATCTTCATAATGGGGCTCTTTCTGCATATCCAGAGGCGTTCCTTTGATATGCATAATTACCACCGGGGTTTCCTTTTCAGCAACCAAAGAGGCCATTCCTTCGTCAAATGTCAATCCGGAAATATCATTCACCATATTGGCACCCGCATCTAATGCCGATTCTGCCACTTTTGATTTATACGTATCGATAGAAATAACACAATCAGATTGTTGCCGAATTGCCTCAATTACGGGAATAGTCCGAGCCAATTCTTCATCTATTGATACCGGTTCGGCGCCGGGTCGGGTGGATTCGCCCCCGATATCGATTATATCTGCTCCGTCTTCAATCATTTTTGTTGCGTGGCTTGCCGCTTGTTCCGGAGTATCAAATTTCCCCCCATCACTGAAGGAGTCCGGCGTTACATTGAGAATACCCATAATCAAGGTATTTGATGGTTTAATTAGCCAAGTTTGTAATTGTTTGTTATTCATTAAATAGCAAAAAACGCCTCTAAATATTGAGGCGTTTTTTTTATTTATTCTCTGATTTGTCTATTTTTACCTTCGGTGGTTTTTTTCTCGGCCGTCTCTTTTTTGGTTTACCCGTCGATCCATTTTTTGACCGTTTGATCTCTTTTCCATCCATGACTGTTAGTACCTCATCACCATCAATGGTTTCATGTTCTAACAATACTTTTGACAGGTTATGGAGGTGCTCTATATTATCTTTAAGGACATGTTGTGCTCTACTTTGTGCTTTCCGAACTATCCGCACAACCTCCTCATCAATCATTCGCGCGGTTGATTCTGAATAATCCCGATGACTTTGGATTTCTCTACCAAGGAATATTTCTTCATTTTTCTTACCAAAAGTCATGGGACCTAAAACATCACTCATCCCCCATTCACAAACCATTTTTCGAGCAATTTTGGTTGCTTGCTCAATATCGTTTCCTGCACCAGTCGTGAGTTCGTTAAAAATAAGTTCTTCTGCAGCGCGTCCACCCATTAAAATAGCCAAACGACCTTCAATATATTCTCGAGAATAACCATGTTTTTCATCAATGGGAAGTTGCATGGTAATCCCAAGCGCTCTCCCTCGAGGAATTATGGTAACTTTATGGACAGGGTCAGCGCCTTTGGTTTTTGCAGCAACCAGTGTATGTCCCGCCTCATGATAGGCTGTAGTTTTCTTTTCTTCTTCAGAAAGGACGACACTTTTCCGTTGAACACCCATCATAACCTTATCTTTGGCTTCTTCAAAATCGGCCATATCTACAGATCTTTTTTTCTTTCGCGCAGCTAATAAGGCTGCTTCATTTACAATATTCTCAAGATCCGCCCCAACCATCCCAGGTGTACCTTTGGCAATGGCTTCTAATTTTACTTTTCGCTTATTCATGATTATTTTTTTAGCATGAACTTTCAGAATACCTAATCTGCCTTTTAAATCCGGAACATCCACAACAACTTGACGGTCAAATCTTCCCGGTCTAAGAAGGGCAGAATCCAAAACGTCCGGTCGGTTTGTTGCAGCCATGAGAATAATATCTTCATGGGATTCAAAACCATCCATTTCAACCAATAATGCATTCAAAGTTTGCTCACGTTCATCGTGACCTCCGCCTAATCCGGCACCGCGCTGGCGCCCCACTGCATCCAATTCATCGATAAAAATAATACAAGGTTGATTTTGTTTTCCTTGTTCAAATAAGTCTCTAACTCGAGATGCGCCCACCCCAACAAACATTTCTACAAAATCAGCGCCACTTAAGTTAAAAAATGCCACATTTGCTTCACCGGCAACTGCGCGTGCCAATAAAGTTTTACCTGTTCCTGGAGGGCCCACTAATAATACGCCTCTTGGAATTTTAGCACCCAGTTTTTGATATCGCTTGGGTCTTTTAAGAAAATCCACTACTTCCATTAATTCTTCTTTCGCCTCTACACATCCAGCCACATGGTCAAAGGTGACTTTAGGTTTATCGGATGTCCAAACCTTCGCCCTGCTTTTTCCAAAATTAAAAATGGATTTCATACCACCGCCACCGCCCTGCATTCTGCGCATGAGAAAAATCCAAAATGCTAAGATGGCAATCCACGGAAGGAAGTTTAAAAAATATCCGGTCCAATCAACGGATTTTTGCCTGAACGTATAATCCACATTATACTTATCCCACTCATTCATTACCTCTCGATCAATAAATGGAAGTTTGAGCCTAAATTTGACAATATTTTGCGAAACGCCGGCAGAATTAATAATCACCTGTTGTTCTGACAATTCACCATGAAATATTTCATCGACAACGCGGGCACTTGTAATCAACCCCCCGGTAAGAAAACTTCTATATTCTGAATATTGAATTTCAAATTCATCTGCACCCTGACCATTAAATAAATTAGATAAAAAGACTGCAGATATTATAATTAGAACCCAGACAAAACTGGTTTTTCCCGCCCGTTTCCAGTGAAATTTATCGGTGTTTTTTGAATCTTTATTCAATTTCTCGGTCGATTTTTTTCGCTCTTGAGTTTTATTATTCTTTAATTTATTCTTCTTTTTAGAATCCACTTTACTCACTTTCAAATCCTTCGAGGCGATATACCCCTTTTAAATTTCTGAATAGTTGGTCATAATCCAAACCGTATCCTACAACAAATTCAGGCGGAATTTCAAATCCAACCCAATCAATATCAAAATCAAGTTTTGCAATATCTGGTTTCATTAATAAAGTGACAATAGCCACCGATTTTGGCCCCGCTTCCAACATCCTGTCTTTAATAAATTTAATCGTTAAGCCAGAATCAATAATATCCTCCACAATTACGACATGACGATTGGTAATATCCGCCGAAATATCTTTCCGCAATTTAACTGTCCCCACGGACTGGGTACCGGTATAACTGGATACTTTTATAAAATCAATTTCACAGTCTATATCCATTTCCCGCATAAGGTCCGCGCAAAATATGAAACTTCCATTTAATATACCAATCAAAATAGGTGCATCACCTTCATATTTTTGTGAAATATCAGCTGCAATTTCCTTCACCCTCTTTTGCACAGATTCTTCGGATATTAATTCAGTTAATTTTTCTTTATTTATGTCCACGATACCCCAACCTTAGTTTTCATAGAAAGTTCCAGAAATTCTTGAGTAGAATTAGTTATTTTTGCCTTTTCGCTCAGTCGCCTTCCACACACCCAAATAATTTCATCATTTGCAGTAAGTACAAGTTGCTTTTCCTTAGAAAACCGATCAACTTTTTCATCCACTAATAGATCACTCACTTTTTTATGCCCTGGCATCCCCAATGGCTGGAATACATCTCCATGACGCCAGGAACGCAAGTTTAGCCTTTTTCCTTCTATAATTTTGGCATCTATCACTTCCTTGGAATTTTGGCTGTTTAAAGTAGGTTTTTCAATTTTATTCAAATACAGACTAAAACCATCTGTACTAAATTCACCTTGAGATTTGATTAGCAATGAAATGGCATCATGAACCTTATTGCTCAATATCCAAGAATTCCTGTCACGCAATATAGTCCAATGACTATTTAACTTAAGTTTAGAACCAATTTTGGATTTCTTTAGCCATTGCTCCAATCCATCCCATTGATGTCGTCGCCAAGAGATTTCTGTTTCACCTATCAAGTGCTTAACAAGTCGAACCAATTGGCTCGGTAATAATTTTTCCACCAATTGATCATGAATTAATTTTTGATGGTTTACATTCTCTACTCGTTTGGATAGTTCTGCAATTAAATCATTCATTCGATTTACAGCGTTTATTGCTTTATGAGATAAATCATTGAAACGATCTATAAACTGATCTGTTTGGTTTTCCCAAGGTTTAACTAAACTATGGCGAATATTATTTCGTATTATTGAAACATCACTATTGGATTCATCTTCGTAATACTTGAATTTATGATTGTGAACATAAACTTGAATTTCATTACGACTGTATTTTAGTAAAGGGCGAATAATGAATCCATTCTTTGGTGGAATGCCACGTAACCCTTCAATGCCACAGCCATCATTTAGATGCATGAGAATTGTTTCTATATTATCGTTGGAATGGTGGGCGGTTAATATAAAGTCGCAATTCATTCTTTCCCGCGTAGAATTATACGCGTCCTGCCGAATTCGACGTGCCCACATTTCCATACTCTCGCCTTTTTGAGGCTTTCCCTTTGCAGACACTACCGTCAATTTTACATTTTGATTAAAACATAATTTTCGTACAAACTTTTCTTCCTCAATGGATGCATGTCTAATGCCATGATTTACATGAATCGCACACACTTCAATTTTAGTTGATTCTCTTAATTGTGTCGTTAAGTGAAGGAGGCTCACCGAATCCATACCACCTGAAATGGCCACCATAAATCGTGGATGTTTCCTCCCCAGGGTTAACTGAGCCAACTCCCGATAAAAGCCATTGGTCGTCAAAAGAGCCATAATAAAAATTTTATTTGAATTGAGAGACTACCTTCGCCGCGGATTTGGCGGAGGACATGATATAAAAATGGACGCAAGGAACGTTAGCATCAACCAATTCCTGTACTTGGTTTAAAGCCCAATCTATGCCAACATTCACAATATCTTCTTTAGATTGTCCGATAACTTTTTCAGATAAAGCTTCAGGTATATCAACATAAAAGTTTTTGGGGATGACACTCAAATGTTTTTCTGTTGATAATATTTTAATGCCTGGAATTATAGGTATATCAATCCCTGCTGAACGGCAATCCTCAACAAATTTAAAAAATGCTTTATTGTCATAAAACATCTGAGTGACAATATAGTCTGCACCCGCATCTACTTTTGCTTTTAAATATTTGATATCCGTTGCCATATTGGGTGCTTCAAAATGTTTTTCAGGATACGCACCCACCCCAATACAAAAATTGGTTGGAACTGCATCAATTAATTCTTCGACATATTTTCCATCATTCATATCTGTAATTTGTTTAACCAAATTAGATGCATACCTATGTCGCGTTTTCCCCGGTGTGTCAGGGGCATCTTTGCGTAGTTCATCACCACGAACGGCCAATACATTATTTATACCTAGGTAATTTAATTCAATCAAGGCATCTTCTGTTTCTTCCCGGGTGAATCCGCGACAAAGAATATGAGGCACAGTTTCCACATTGAACTTGTTTTTAATGGCAGCACTAATCCCAATGGTTCCAGGTCTTTTTCGACGAATAAACCGAATCATTTTTCCTTCACCAGCATCTTCATAATACACTTCTGCAGATCGACTTGTTAAATCGATGAAGGGTGGATTGAATGGCATTAAAGTCTCAACCAAATTAAAAATTCGATCGATGGATCCACCTCGCGTCGGTGGAATTATTTCAAAACTGAAAAGAGTTTTGTTCGCTTTTTCTAAAAATTCTATAACTTTCATAGCCTTTAATTTACCTTGTCTTTTAACTGAATTAAAAATGGGTTTTCTTTTAATTCAAATTTTAATGTTGTATCCGAGCCATGTCCTGAATGAACTATTCTATCATGATTAACCGAATTGAATAGATGAACAAGTGATGATTCTAATGTGCCCCAATCACCGCCTGGTAAATCTGTCCTTCCCACACTTCCCCGGAATAAAGTATCGCCAACAAATAAATGGTTGTCAATCTCAAGGCATGTTCCTCCCGGTGTATGCCCCGGCGTTTGAATTAACTGAATTTTAAATGTATTGATATTCAGAAATGGCGCATTATTAAACCATACATCAACTTTGGGTGTTTCTCGCGGGCCGATTCCAAACATTTTACATGCATCTTCATATGCATTTAAAATAAGTTGTTCCTTCGAGTGGAGATAAAATGGAATATCATATTTGTCCTTTAAAGGCTGGACAGCTCCAATATGATCTAAGTGGGCATGTGTATTTACAATTGCAATGGGGATAATTTGGTGTTCTTCAAGAGATTGGATTATCAGATGCGCATCATCACCAGGGTCTACAATAACCGCATCTGTTGATTCGGCATACCATGCAATAAAACTGTTTTCCTGAAACGGGCCTGTAACTACCGTTTCAACATTTAAGTTCAAATTTCCTCGAAGAATAATTCATTAAGACACTGAGTCTTGTCTTCATAAGAATGAGGATATAAAAATCGTTCTGCTGCTGAAATACTACTTAAAATTGAATTTCCATCCTGAGGTGTAAAACAAAACCCATAAATCTCATGTTCATTTCGAACATGAAGCGTTTGTTCAACGACAACAGTTTGGTTTAATATTCGGCCAAAATGACCATGATCACGACCAAAGGAATAAACGGTACTGGTCATATCCTTCGTGGTCATTGCTACATGATGATTGGCGATCAACCGATCTTTCACTTCATTCAGGGTTGTGGGTTCTTTTGTTCTCAAAGTGAACCAGAGTACATGCATATATTGGCTATTCACCTTCATGGCCGAAGAAAACATATTTAAATCATATCCTAAGGTTGTAAAAAGTTCATATGCATCCTTGGCATGGTGGGATCCAAACTTTTCATCCCCATGGCTACCTACAACAGGTGCGGGTATAAAACTACCTGACTGACTTGTATCGTTTGCCCGGCGAACACATACATACCGCCCTTCGACGAGA
Source organism: Fidelibacterota bacterium (assembly GCA_018674655.1). Classification (GTDB taxonomy): domain Bacteria; phylum Fidelibacterota; class Marinisomatia; order Marinisomatales; family TCS55; genus TCS55. The sequence continues at coordinate 61,588 of JABGZQ010000033.1, forward strand.
TTCTCCGGTCCGAATTCATTTAATGCCAACGTATTTGTAATACATGAAATATTATGCGTATTGCAGGAAACGATTTGGACAAATTGATTATCACCATTTTTTAATACTGAATCGTTGATCCCACTTGCATATTTTACACCAAAACCATCTTCACTACCTTGGGCCAAAAATCCTTTTACCTTATCTGAAAATTTATGGTAATACTTTTCCTTATTTTTATGACCAATACCAGATGGTGTGCAATCAATGACAACAGAGGCTCGACGAATAGCATCTTCTGTTTCCAATTCTGGATCCATACCTAATTCTTTAAACTCATTCAATCGGTCGTCACTTACAGCCAACCGGGCACCGCGTTTTAATAAGGAAATTACCTTTGATCGGTCACCGCGCAGGGGGGTATTTTTATTGAATGTTACCTCATCAATTCCAAGTTTTTCTCGATAATCACATAATAAACCAATGAGAGGTTCACCAATGGTTCCTGTTCCCACAACGTGGACAATTTTGCGTTCCATTTAAACTAACTCCTTAATTCGATTCTTCATTTTTATTTAACATTCGCTTTTCTGAACGAAATTGAATTATAAACCACCCAAGGATTGTACCAAAAACGATCAAATAAACTGCCAAAAAATATTCAAAGAAATTATACATAACTACCTAAATTGTTTTTGGTACGAATCACATGAATTTTATACGTAAGCATGAGTGTATAAAGCAGAGTAAAAATACCCAACGATAATAAAAAGGGTGTCAATATCCCTGATGGTTGTTGAGCCATTTCTACTTGGGGATGTGACTGGATTTCCGGCGTCCAAAACTTAACAGATACGAAGATAATAGGTACA
>JABGZQ010000040.1 GCA_018674655.1 Fidelibacterota bacterium
TATGAACAAATGGTATTGAAGCCCAATATGGTCATGTCCGGATATGATGCAACAGACCGTGCCGGTGTAAATGAAGTGGCTGAAGCCACGCTTCAATGTTTCTTCAGAACGGTGCCGGCGGCTGTCCCAGGAATTGCATTTTTATCCGGAGGTCAAAGTGATGAAGATGCCACGGCACACTTGAATAAAATGAATCAAATATTGGGAAATAATAAACCATGGAACTTGTCTTTTTCCTATGGCCGTGCCCTGCAGCAGCCAGCGCTCAAGGCCTGGGGAGGGAAGGATGAGAATGTGTCCGCAGCTCAAGATGCTTTTATGAAGCGTGCAGAATTAAATAGTCTAGCAACTCAGGGAAAATATTCAGAAGATATGGAATAAAATCAGTAGGGTTGAGGCTTGCCTCAATCCTACAATTGATATATTATAATTCGTTAGTTAAACAGTGGATGGCACCGCCGCTGAGGCGAAACTGAGTTGTAGGAACGGTAATATGCATAACACCCAATTCTTTCAATAGGGGTGCTACCTTATTGGATCGAAAACGGGTAGGACCAATGAGATAACCGGGAATCGGTTCACAATTCACCGCAAATTCCCCCAGTTCATTTTCAGTCCCAATTGCGTCTTCCGGAGGGACTTCTACAAGTTCAATGTCTTTTCGTTTTGCGAATAATTTCAAGTTTTCAACAGAATCTTTTTCCATCAAACTGGTACAGGCGATAACTGCCACCAATGTATTTTCTAAATTAATGACAGGGGTAAAGAGTGTATCAATATGAAAGGCATTAGACTTCATAAGGACTAACTCATCCACATTAAATTCTTGAGCCACCCATTCGGCACCTTTTACATTATTTCGACAGGCACCAGAAAACAAGACACCATCCTGAGGACAATAATAAAATTCACCGCCTTCAGCCGTAGCTGTGGATTCTCCAGGAATGCGAATGGTCTTATATCCCATTGAATCAAGCATTATCTGCATAATGTCTGCTTCAACTTGACGTGCTTTTTCTTTAAACTTTGATATGATGCATGTCCCATTTTGATTACTCATAAACAAATCGCGCACAAACACAAAATCATGTTGTCGTTGTTTTGTATTCTGCTGATCAAGGAAATAAGGAAAATCAATTTCTACCACATCAACAGGTAGCCGATTAAATAACTTAGACAACATAAACATTTCAACTGAGACTATTTCCTGATTTGGGACCACACCTTCTTTCATGGCAGGATTATTTTCATAAATGGGAGTTCCATGTCCCCACCAGGCATTTTTAGGCAGTTTTGAGATCAATATTTTCATAATTTAGATGGTCAATTTAAATACCATAGTGTAAGTAGGTGTCCATTTACCCTCATTTAATGATTGAACATATTTATAAAAAATGGTCGGTTTTCCAATCTTAGTTTTTGGCAAGTCAAAACCAATAGCAGTCCAATTGATATAATAGTTCCAGGATTTAGGGGCGAAAAAGAATTCATTATAGATAAAGGGTGTTATCTTAAGCAGGGATATTGGGTTCAAGGCCTTAAACTGGATTCGGCTGCGGTTACGCATTTCATCATTTTTTCCCCCACGAATGCGGTAATCCATACGTGTACGGAATTCCCATTTTACTTTTTGGCTGTTCACTACTTTAATGAGTTCCCCTTGTGGACGCTGTTCCAAATGCCATTCATTTTCTTTTGTTCGATATTGAGCCCTGTATTTGAGGCCAACTGTCCATGTTGGTTTGAAAGAATAATGGATGCCTATATCCAGATGTTTGTGAAAAAATCCTGTTTCATTTGTTCGACCATCAAAATCAAATGTAACAGTGGATTGCCCCAATTTTCGTTTAATGACCAATTTATCTTGGTGGTTGAATTGCCCAGAAAGGGCAGATGCAAAGAAAAGATATAATATGATTTTTTGCATCATTGTTAATCTATGAATTTAAGGGAAGCACCAAAATTTTCGTTATCTGTCATCAAAACCAACCCTTCTGATTGAAACATCATGGCTTCTATTTTTTGGCCGTCGAAAGTCATAATGGGTTTCAGTAAATTGGGGTGTGTTGGAATAAAAGTCCCCGAATGGTAGAATTGTCCTAATTCATAAATAAAAGTTGAAAAAGGACCCTCGTCTCCGGGATCAGCAGTTGCGGCAGACCACAAGCTGCCATCGAGTTTAAGTGTGAGGTCGGCAATATTCCTTTTATACTTTTTGGGTTTGGGTAAATCAAACATAAATTGATTTAATTCATAAAATGATTTATTCTTTGGGTTGAAAAAGGCCGTGAACAAGGTTGATATCCGTGTGTCTGAACCCCGATCGCCGTAAATAAAAACAAGTCCTTGGCCTGAAGGGAAAATGGTAAGCCCCTCTAAATTCATTTTTGATTTTAAACCGGGTAAGGTGAAAGTGTGAAGGACATCCATACGGAAATCATTCTGATCAACCGATACTTCATAACATTTTCCCGTACTTTCCATAAAGATGAATCGGTTTAGTTTCCCGGGGAGTGCAACTGCAGCTTCCAAGTCATAAGGTAATTCAGGTTCGGGCCAAATCAATTGTGTAATCACTAATTCATCATCAAGGTAACTGACACGAGGCTGGTTTTTCTTTTTATTATCATGGACGACAAGATAGCCATCTTTAAAAGCGGCGACCCCGCTTATAGAGTATTCACGTGAATTGTGAATTTGTTGCCAACCATCTTCCTGTGAAAGCAGAACAATAGGCAGGAGAAAAAATATAAGTTTATTCATTATACCAGGTTAAAAACGGATGTTTTGATAAAAAAGCATTATAATATTTTTCATCGCCACTGACTTCCTGAATAACCCATTTTGGTAAAATGACCGATTCGTCCTCTGATTCTAATTCCACCTCGGCTAACCAAAGTCCGCTATTTTCTCTATGGAATTCATCTACATCCCACAGTTTTCCTTTCGCCATGATTTTGTAGCGTGTTTTTTCAATTATATCATTCTGGCATAGGTTGATAAGTGCCTCTGCATCATCTATAGGAATTTCATATTCAAACTCATCCCGGGATAAACCAGTACCACTGGATTTTACGGTCAATGTTGCAATATCTCCTTTGATTCGAACCCGGACAATTCCTTTTTTGGTAATTGATAAATATCCCTGACGGTAAGGGGTGCCTTCAGTATCTCGGGGCCAATGGGTGAGGTCCATTAAAAATTTTCGTTCAATTTCTTTTGCCATTATTTTCTCTTAATTATAATTGAAAAACCCCTACTATAGTCCCCTCTATGGAGAGGGGTGCCCCTCATGATGCGGGGACGGGGTGTATTGTAAAAGGTGTTTTTCAATTCTTTACCTTAATTACATAAACGAGTACCGATGTTAGGATACCAGGATAAAATGGTTCGAGTCCAAAGGGATACCCATTCAGTAATTTACCCAGGAGTGTCCAAAAAATACTCACCAAAACTGGGGACACCATCATTAATAAAATATTCTCTTTTGGCCTGTTATTTTTGAAGGATAATAAAAATGGAAGAACCAATCCTGGAACTAAAATAGAACCGAGCCCATACCAGAGTTTTACGACCGATGGAATGGAAAATGCTAAGATCAATGCAATAAAAGCGGTAATGATCAACCCTTTACGTACAAATATGGTTGATTCATTATTCCATTTTAGTTTATCTGTAGATGTGGGTGATTGGATCCGCCATAAAATATCCCTGCCAAACGTAATGGCGCTAATGAGCCCTAAAGAATCAATGGTGGACATGATGGTGGCCAGTAATCCGGTGATAAAAATACCATACGCCAGTGGCGGTAAAACCACGGCGCCTAAACGGGGATAGGCGAATAGCGGGTCTCCTGCCGTTAGGAGTGCTTTGGCATAGAGGCCAGTGGACAAGGTTAGCATATCAAAAATGAACCAGAATCCAATGGAAATTAATATACCTTTTTTGGCAGTCTGGGGTGATTTGGCGGCAGCGCACCGCTGGTAAAATCCCGGATCGACGAAAGTCCACAAAGCAATAAAAAACCAAACAACAATGTATTGAATAGACGCACCGCCGGTTATATTTAAATGGGATACTGGCAATACTAGTTTTGATATGGGGCCGCTGGATTTCATTGAAAAAATGAGCAGAAGTAGAAATCCCACAAACATAAATCCAAATTGCAATCCATCGGTTCGAACCACCGCTTTAAATCCGCCTAGCCAGATGTAGCTGAGACTCAATCCGGTGGCCATGAGTAAAGAAAGTCCAAAGGATAATCCTGTGGTGAACTGAAGCAGAATGCCGATACTGAGAATATAAGGAGCGGGACTGGCTAAGAATAAAATGTATAATGCACTAACAACGCCGGCCATTTTCCCGAAGCGCTCATGAAATTGATCCGGAATTGAAATGAACTTGGTTTCGTTGATTCGGCCTGCAATTAGAAAAGCGAAAAGAATTGCGAAGATATAATAGGGTAAACCAAAAATAAACCAGGTTTGAATACCATAAGAATAGGTGTTTTCGCCGATCCCAAGAATCCCGCCATACCATGTGGCGACTAATGTGACTACAAAACCCGGCAGACTGAGTTTTCGCCCGGCAAGCAGAAATTCCTCCGGATCTTTACCTGATTGTTTAGTTCGGTAAAAACCGAAACCAATGAGTAAACCTACATAAATAATCAGGACAGAAAGGTCGAGCCAGTGCATTATTTAGTTTTTGGGGTGACCACGAAAAACGAGGATTGGATCGGATGCAACTACTGAAAAGGTAGCGCCAATAGATTGATTGGAAATCCCTCGCGCTGAGGGATCCAATACAGTTTCATTTAAAGGGTAATTGAGGGCAGTGGTTGAAACCACAGTACCGAATCGCTGAGGGAATAATGAAACCAATTCACCGGGGAATGAATCAAATGACCTTTGACCACGGTGGCTGGTGACGGTGAAATAGTCAGTAACCATTTCGATATTCAATTTTTCAGAAAAGTCAAAAAGGATATAATGATTGGCCACTGTCATATCTTCACGAAGTTCAGTGGCACCAAGGAGTGTTACATTTTTAATCCCATTCATGTCCACCCAATCCAGTGCTTTTTCAAGGTCTGTGTTTTCCTGGTTTTGGTCGTGGATTTCCAATCCATGAAACTCATTATTGGGGTCAATGGAATCCAGGTCGCCTATGATTACATGGGGAATGAGGTTAAGTCTATCCAATGTATTTGCGGAACCGTCGGTGCAGATTACTGTGCCAGCATCTGCCAAAATTTCGAGTGGAATAGGGTGAGTTGGGAATGAGCCGTTTGCGAGGATGACTACTGGAGATTTAAATGATTTTTCCATTTTGTACCGTCGAAGTTATGGGTTTTATTATCATAATTCATAAAAAAGGGTTTGGCTTAAATGGGAAAGATATTTTAAGATTGGAAACGAAATATACGAATATCGTTTCCAATATCTATGAAACAAGAACCACAGATTAATCAAATACTAAGCGAAGGTTTCGAATCCGTTGCCGATGGGGGCGTCCGCGCCTTCACAGTGGATGCTCTCTCCAAGCGCCTGGCTATGAGTAAAAAGACGATATATAAGTTCTTTCCCACCAAGGAGAATTTGATTCATAGCATAATGCATTTTGTTCTTGGGCAAATTAATGGCGTTTTTAAAAAGGTAATGACTGAAGAGCCCAATCCAGCCCTACAATATATCAAAATCATGGAGAAAATTTGCAAATTTTCCGGGCGGACACCGGTTCATAAGTTGGTGGAATTAAAGTCACTTTATCCTCAGATATGGAAAGAGGTTGAGTCCTTTAGATTGAGCCACCAGGAAGATTTTTATATAATACTTAAAAACGCGCAGGATCAGGGGTTGGCTCATAGTGACATCAATATGAAATCGGTAGCGATTGTATATATCAATATTGTTAATTCAACATTTCAGCCGGAATTTTTTTTAAAAAATGATTTGCCTATCCGAGATACCATCCATGGATTTGTACAAATCGTGGCCAGAGGTATTTTCACAGAAAAAGGGATGAAGACTGTTAATCAATACTATAAGGATAAAATATAAAGTGAGTGAAAAACGCATCAAAGATTGGTTTATGAGCCAATCGCTGGACCACCCAAAGCGAACGACAATTATTACATTACTGATCTCAATCCTTATGGGGTCAGGACTTCAATTTTTCAAAATTGAAGATGATATGATGAAAATGATTCCAGAGAATATTGAAACAAGGCGGGTGTGGGAAGAAGTGAAAGATGAATTCGGCAATACAGAAATGATATTTGTGGCTTTTGGGGAGCGGGGGACATCTGCTTATAACCGGGAGGCCATGGCTGAATTATGGGATTTTACAGAAGTAGTGGAAGCATCGCCTCTTATTGAAGAAGTAATCAGCTTGTCTAATATGAATCGAATGGAAAGTGTGGACGACTTTCTGGAAGTGGATGATTTGGTTCCATCCCGAGATTTGGATAGTGGTGACATTGTTTCGATTAAAAATTACCTCGATGGAAACCCCGATATTCGAAAACGCGTATTGGGTAAACATGGTGATTTCTTTAATATTGTGGTCAAACCCCAAGAGGAGAGTAATGACCAGGCCGTAGTGAAACTGCTCCATGATTATGCAGATACCCATTTAAAAGAATATGAAGTCCATTTTGGCGGACCGCCTTATTTGACTGGACTGGTGGGTGATTTAATCCGGGTCGATATGGTTGTGCTCATCCGTATTGGATTGCTGGGGATGGTTTTGATTTTATTATGGAGTTTAAGAAGTTTCGTCGGTGTGGGTATGGTCGTTGCTATAATTGTTCTGTCATTGGGTTCTATGATGGGCGCCATGGGCTGGATCTACAATTTCACCAAATCTGATAATTTTGTTTTTACGATTATGAATACATCCATGCCCATTATTTTGCTTACGATTGCCAATTCGGATGGGGTTCATTTTTTAACAAAATTCTTTAAAAAACTCCGCCAGACAAAGGATAAACGCAAAGCGATTGAAATGAGTATGCATTCGCTAATGTTGCCTATTTTTCTCACCAGCATTACCACTTCAGCTGCATTTTTATCTCTGCTTTTTGCGCCTATCGAGGTGATGGCCGGCTATGGCTATACCATCGCCATTGGTATCATGTGGGCTTGGATATTATCTACAACACTCTTGCCATCTCTAATTATGTTAACCAATTGGAAAATGGACTCAAAAGCAATCAGTCAGCCGGGACTTCTTGAACGAGTGGTTGATAAAATTGGAAAGAAAATCTTGAAAGCGCCGAGGTTGATCCTCACCTCAGGATTGATTGTCGTCCTCATCGGCGCCTATGGATTGAGTGATCTCAATGTTGAAGTGAACATTAAGTCGTTTTTTAGCCAAGATCATGCTATCCCAAAAAGCTTAACCTTCCTGGATGAAGAAATGGTGGGATCCATGGATTATACATTCAGAATAGAGGGGGATTTGAAGGATCCCCAAACATTAAAAAAGATGGTTCTTCTGCAGGAATATATGGAGGAGCATCCGAAAATTTCGATATCTATTTCTATTGCCGACATAATCAAACAAATGCATCGTACTATAATGGATGATGATCCTGCCTTTGAAACGATCCCCGATGAAAGAGATAAAGTAAATAATCTCTTCACAATGTATGCTATGTCCGGTGATCCAGATGATTTCAGCGCCTTGGTAAATTATGATTACACGGTGGGGTTGGTTACGGTCATGTCTGAAAATATGTCCACACAGGCGGCGGAGATCTATGTGGGTGAGGTGAAGAAATTCATCGAGCAAGAGATTAATGGTGAGATGGAAATTACAACAACGGGAATGCTGCCCGTTTTGGGAGATATGGTGGATATGGTTATTTCATCCTCCTTCCGCAGTATTTTTGCTTCAATCATTGTCGTATCATTGATAGCAGGATTCTTCTTTCGCCGGATCGGATGGGGCCTGTTGGCAGTGATTCCATTGTCTTCTGCAGTCATCTTAAATTTCGGTTTTATGGGCCTATTTAATATTGACCTGAACCACGTAACGGCGGTGCTTTCATCCGTCATCATTGGGGTGGGGGTGGATTTTGCCATTCACTATATATCACAATACCGGCGATCTGTAAAAACAGTAAAAGATCCGGATATTTTAAGTCGGGAAGTCATTGATGAGGTAGGCTATCCCATTGTATTGGATGCATTGTCAAATATGGCTTTTGCTGCATTGCTTTTTTCACAATTTCTTCCCGTTCGCCACATGGGTGGATTAATGGTATTCGCCATGATATCAACTTCTGTTGGTACCTTAACTTTATTGGCCAGTATTATGGAATTGCTGAGAAGAAATAAGAAAATATATAACAGGTTAATTCGGGGGAATTGAAAATGATTGAAGGAATGGATGATTGGATGAAGTTAAAGGAAAAAGGAA
>JABGZQ010000070.1 GCA_018674655.1 Fidelibacterota bacterium
CTCTTCTTGATTAGCGCCACTTGAATTGGCTCCGAAGACGGTTCCGAGCCAATAAATCACACGCTTCATTCGGTATGATCGCATCATCATAACAGGTATCAGCACTACGGTTGCAACTGCACCCGTTGCCATCATGTGGGACATTTTTGCACCGCCGATAAATAACATGGCGAAGCCGATAAGCCCAATCACGGCAGCTGTACTAAAATCAGGTTGAACAACAATGGAAGCAAGGATGCCTGCTATGAGAATGATGGGTGGGATAAAACCTGAATAAAAATCTTTGAGTTTATTCCTTTTTTTATCAATGTAATATGCCAAGTAAACCATTAAGGAAAACCGTGCAATATCCGATGTTTGAACCGTGATAAATCCCAAGTTTAACCACCGTGCGGGAAAGCTAATTCCTTGAATAACGTAAATTAGTTTTGTCACAAATAATAATATGATTGATCCCACAATCAAATAAGGCGCAATTGATTTAAATTTTCGGTAATCCATGAGAATAAAGAAAAACATTATAAACATACCAACAATCATACGCTTGAGATGCGAACGAAGAAAAATTGTATCTGTAGTTCCACCAGACTCATTCAGAGAAAGGGAGGAACTGGAGCTATAAAGCATGACAGTTCCAACCACACAAAGGAGTAGAATCAGTACCAATAGAACTTGATCATATTTTTTTGTGATTATATCCAAATGTTTCATGATTGGTTGAGATCTTTAACAATTGATTTGAACACCTCACCCCGTTCTTCGAAGTTAGAAAATTGGTCAAAGCTGGCGCAGCCCGGAGACAACAAAATGATGTCCCCGGGTTCTGCGTTTAGATGACAAATCTCAACAGCGTCTTTTAGGCTAGAAACTTGTTCTATCTTAACCGCATCCCTGAGTGCTGTAGAGATTTTTTCACCCGCTTGCCCATAAGCAACAATTCCCTTCACTTTATTTTGGGCATGTGGAAGGAGTTGTAAGAATTCCCCGCCTTTATCTTTTCCGCCAAGGATGAGGTGGATGGAGGTGTTGAAACTATCTAGGGCAACTTTGACCGCATCCACATTGGTGGCTTTGGAATCATTATAATAGGTTACCCCGTTGATGTTTAAGACTTTTTCAAGCCTATGCTTCACGCCTGCAAATGTAGACATGACTTGGGCGATTCGTGAATTGGGAACACCGAGGATATTTGCCGCAGTTGCAGCCGCCAGAGCATTCGCCAGGTTATGTTGTCCGGGCAAAGCGAGTTGATCCAGTTGAATTAGCGTGGCGTGCGCATCATCATAGATTTTTGTCGCGTTCATTGTAAACTGTGTTTCTCCCTTACCCAGTATACTAAACCCATGGGTTTGGGGATCAACATCTTCAAAATTTTGGCTGAGAATAGAATCATCATTATTAAATACAATATGGTCATTCTGTGTTTGGTTTTCAATCATATTCATTTTTGCTTGAACATATTCATCCATTCCTGGATAACGATCAAGATGGTCCGGGGTGATGTTTAGATAAATGGATATATATGGTTTAAAATGGACAATATATTCCATTTGAAAACTAGATATTTCCAAAATATGAACCCGATGTGTGGGCTTATCTCTCAAATCCATTAAAATTACTTCGGAAAAGGCGGTTCCCACATTGCCAGAAAGGGCAGGGGAAAGATTTTCTGTAGCACACATTTCTGTTAATAAATGCACCGATGTGGTTTTGCCATTAGAACCGGTGAGCGCCACAATTGGGTCTTGGGTGAACCAACTGGCAAATTCAATTTCACCAATGACTGGGATGCCTTTCTCTTTTGCATTGAGTACAATATCAGCGTCTTGAGGAATCCCAGGAGAAAGCACCCAAAGATCAGCATTAAAAATTTTATCACTATGACCACCGATTTCAACAGAGATTCCCATTGAAAAAAGGCGTTCTTGTCTCTCCATAATATCGGGTGTTGATCCACCATCACTTAAAAATATTTTTGCACCAAGATAATTTCCTAGTTTAGCAGCGGCTTCTCCACTTTTCCCAAGGCCGATAACGGTTATGGAAACGGTGTTTAAATCTATTTTGTTTTTGTTTGAAATATCCATTATCGAACTTTGAATGTGGTTAATGTAAGGAGTGCCAATAAAAGTCCGATAATCCAGAAGCGAATGACCACACGAGATTCAGGCCATCCTTTCAGTTCAAAATGATGGTGGAACGGCGCCATAAGAAATAGTTTTTTACCTTCCCCCATTTTCTTTCGTGTATAACGAAAATAGCTAACTTGAAGAATTACAGACACAGCTTCAGCTACAAAAACTCCCCCAATAATAACCAATAAAAATTCTTTTTTAAGTAAAATAGCCAGTGTACCCAAAGCAGCACCAGAAGATAGGGATCCAACATCACCCATAAACACCTCTGCTGGCGCGGCATTAAACCATAGGTACCCTATACAAGCCCCTACACAAGCGGCAGTAAAAATAGTAAGTTCTCCTGCGCCAGGTAGGTATATGATATTTAAATAATCAGAGAAATCGACCCTACCACTCATATATGAAATGACTGCAAAAACTGTAAATGAAATAGCCAAAAGTCCAGCGGCTAATCCATCAAGACCATCCGTGAGGTTTACAGCATTTGAAGTACCCGTAACAACGAGAATTACCATGACGGGATATAGAATTCCAAAGTCGACTACTGCATCTTTAAAGAAAGGAAGTGAAGTAACAGTTCTAAAGCTATCCCATGCAGGTGTATTGTAAATCCATAATGTAATAATAACACCCAGCAATACTTGTCCGGTTAGCTTGTAACGAGCGACAAGCCCCTTCTTCATTTTTTTAATTGATTTTAAATAATCATCAATAAAACCGATTAACCCCATCCAGATAGTGGAAATGAGCAAAATCTGAACAAATGGATTTGTCAAATCTGCTAACAAAACCGTGGGAAGGATAATGGCGGTGAGAATGATTATCCCTCCCATGGTTGGTGTCCCTTTTTTCTTATAATGGGACGGGGGGCCATGTTCACGGATTTCCTCACCAATTTGTTTTTGACGAAGTTTCCGTATTATGGCCGGTCCGAGGATGAAACTGATGAGTAGAGCCAAGATTGCTGCACTGGCACTACGAAATGTGATATATTGAAAAATATTGAATGGGGAAAAATATTCACGGAGTGGGTATAGAAGGTGGTACAACATCAGGCTTCTAACATAGCCTCCACAATTGTTTCCATTTCCATACCGCGGGATCCTTTCACGAGGATTTTATCATCATTATTCAGGATAGACTTTAGGGATGTTAATAAATCAACTTTATTATCAAAATGTGCATGAACTTTTGTCTGGGTGATCACGGCATCTGTTGCTACTGTTTCATCGCCGACTGTAAAAACCGCCGACAATTCAGCTTCATTACATTTTTCTCCGACGCGCCGATGCTGGTCTTGAGATAAAGCACCCAATTCGAACATATCGCCAAAAACAAAAATTCGTTGTCCATTTCCGCTGAAAGCTTTTAGGTAGTCAATGGCAGCGATGGTGGATTCTAAATTTGCATTGTAGGTGTCATCAATTATGGTTATTGATCCTTTATTCTTCACTTCACACCGTCCCTTTGGTGGCTGAAAAGATGCAACACCTTCGCGGATTTCATCCCAATTTAACCCAAGCGTTCTGGCGATGACCGTGCAGGCAATAACATTTTTTGCAAAAGTAAAATTTACAGAATGTGTGGGAATTTCCTCTGTGTCAACTGTCAGTGTAATTGGTCCATCTTTCTCGTGGTGGATATCTGCGGGGAAATCACACTCGGGCGTGAGACCGAAGGAAATAGATTCACCCGGCACACTTAAATCATTCACACGATTATCAGCTGCATTAATGAAGGAAATGCCACCTTCTAAGGAATTAAAAAGCTCACCCTTTGTTTTAGCCACTGCTTCAATCGTACCAAATCCTTCTAAATGTGCGGGTGCAATATTGGTAATTAGACCATGGGTAGGTTGCGCAATCTCGCACAATTCTGCAATATCTCCTGGTTGATTCGCACCCATCTCTAATATTGAAATGGTATCTTCACCTGTAAGTCTTAAGAGGGTAAGTGGAAGTCCAATGGATGTATTAAAGTTTCCCGCCGTCACATGAACCTGATATTGAGCACCCAATATATGATTAAGTAATTCCTTTGAAGAAGTTTTACCATTAGACCCTGTAATACCAATCACAGGAATATCAAATTGATTACGCCATGCATTGGCTACTTGCCCAATGGTTACAATTGGATCATTGACCTTGATAAGTTGACCATCAATATTTTTTACTTTTGAATTAACCAGAGCACAGGTTGCACCTTTTTCAAATACATCCGTTAAAAATGTATGTCCATCCACCCGTTCACCAGAGATGGCGATATATAAATCTCCGGAACAAACTTCTCGGCTATCAGTGGCAATGCCTGTTATGGTTAAGTCAAGAGAGCATCCCACGATCTCCTTAAATATTTTTACAAACGCGTTTGGTTGTGGGAGATTAATTCGCATGGATAAATTCTTCTATAATTTTGACATCAGAATATGGAATTTTTTCACCTTTAATTTCTTGATATGTTTCCCGGCCTTTTCCCAATACAACAAGAACATCTTCATCATTCAATGTTGAAAGTGCAGTATTCAAACCCACACTTCGATCATCAAAAACTTCAACATTATTTCCGGAAATCCCCATTAAAATTTGATCATTAATTTCATTAATGTTTTCTGATCGCGGATTATCTGGTGTTACCCATAATTGGTCGCTATACTGTTCAGCAATTCGTCCCATCTCAGATCTTTTTGTTGCATCTCTATCTCCGCCACACCCAAATACAATATTCATTTTCCCTTTTGGTGCCATCATTTGCTGAACTGTCGTTAATACTTTTGTATAGGCATCCGTAGTGTGTGCGTAATCCACAACGACGGTAGCGCCATTTTTTAGTTGAAAAGATTCCATCCGGCCAGGAATATTTATAGACTTTGATATTCCATCTTGAATAATGTTTGAATGGATCCCCAAAGAAACAGCCATACTGACTGCACATAAAATATTTTCTGCGTTAAATTCTCCCAACAGGGGAGAGGAGACATTAATACTTACCTCTCCAGCTATGATCGTCCCATGAATACCATTTAAATCCTGAGATAAATCAGAAAAATAAATGTCTGTTGATCCTTGCTTGGACATACTAACGACTGGCGCTTGAGACTCCCTTGCCATGGCTTGACCCAATTCATCATCAAAATTGACAATAGCCGTACCTGTAATTGGTAAAGAATGAAATAATTTTGTTTTCGCATGAAAATAGTCATCCATAGAATGGTGATAATCAAGATGCTCTGGCGAAAGATTTGTAAACGCGCCAATATTGAAATGTACATCTGCGACCCTATGTTGATCGAGAGCGTGAGAAGAAACTTCCATTATGATATGGGTAAATCCTTTTTCTAATAATTCTCGAAACGTTTTCTGGAGGTGAATAGGATCGGGAGTAGTGAGTGTTTTTTCAGGAGTATATCCCTCAGCAATGATACCCAAAGTGCCGAGTTGAGCAGATTTTATTTGGGCAGATTTCATAATTTCATTTAAGATGGACGCGGTGGTGGTTTTTCCATTAGTGCCTGTAATACCAATAACGGTTAGTTCTTTTGTTGGATGGCCATAATATTCAGCAGCGACTCTACTGGCAGCCAATCGCGGATTCGCGACTTTAATATTGGGAACTGGAAGTTCGCCTAATTCGCGACCATTTGATATAATGGCTGATGCACCGTTTTTAATTGCATGAGGAATAAAGTCATGGCCGTCTGTATCCTTACCATATATCGCAACAAATAAACTACCATGGGTGACATCCGCTGAATGGGTACAAATCCCTGTCACATCAACAGGAGACAGGGAAACACCATCCATTACGATATCTTTAACGAGTTGGTTCAGTTGCATTTAATTCAGCCCCATAGTGCATAAAGATCCTGGTAGCTTTTTTGTTCCCGGTTTAGGGCTTTGCCATACGACAGTACCCGATCCCTTGAAACTGACGCGCATCTTTGATGAAAGTAAAATCTGCTTTGCTTTGCGAATACTCATTCCTCGGACATCAGGAACGACCGTATATCCATCTGTATATTTTGGATATGGCGTAACGGTCGATAGAGGCGGTAAGCTTGTTTTATTTTTCAAAGATCCATCGGCAAATAGCAAAGTTTTCGCATCGATTTTAGGCTTCTGATATTGAATAGAATCATCCATATTAATTATTCGTTGAACCACTCGTTTAAATACAGGTGCAGCTCCATATCCGCCCCAGTGAAGTCCATAACGGGGCTCGTCTAATACAATGACACAAACGACCTGTGGATTTTCCGCTGGGAAAAAACCAGCAAAATTTGAAATATATTTATTCTTTGAGTATTCACCATCAATAAATTTATGAGCTGTACCCGTTTTACCCGCAACAGACCAGCCTTGAATGTCGGCTTTTGTTCCCGTGCCACTATTCACGACTTGAACTAAGATATCAGTTATTGTAGACATGATTTCTTTTGACGCAACTCTTCGAATTACCTCTGGGTTTTCAGTATATACTATCTTTCCCTCTTGGGATAATATTTGTTTCACTAACCTCGGCTTTAATAGAACACCTCCGTTGGCGATAGCTGAATAAGCAGATGCAAGTTGAAGCGCCGTAATCGCCACCTCATAGCCAATAGATACTTCCGCAAGCGACATGTCGCTCCAATCTTTTGTTTTTCGCAAAACACCTTGAACTTCGCCAGGGAATCGAATCCCCGTTGATGTTCCAAACCCATAATCTCTCGAATATTTATATAAAGGTTTTTCGCCTAATTTTTGGGCAATTTTTATGGTGCCAACATTACTGGAATGAGCTATGATCTGCGGGAAGGTAAGTAATCCAAATTTTTCATGATCTGTTATTATTTTCCCTGCAACTGTAAATTGACCGTCTTCACAATAAAACTCGTCAAACAAAGATACAGTTTCTGTTGCCACCGCCGCTGTAGCTGTAACAACTTTAAATGTAGATCCCGGTTCAAACTGGTCTGTGATTAATCGGTTTTTTTGATTTTCCTGTGGAGAAACATCAGGTTGATTTGGATTGAAATCTGGAAGTGAAGCCATGGCGAGAATTGCACCAGTTTGGGGATTCATTAAAATACCCATGGCACCTTTTGCTTTTGCATAATCCATTTGGCGGGCTAATTCTTCTTGGAGGATGCTCTGATACTCAAGATTAATCGTCAATTGAATATTTGCACCGTCAACAGGTGGTTTTATTGGGAAACTGGTTTTGACTTGAGATCGACCTTCGCCATTCACCTGTTTTACGACCCACCCATTCAAACCAGAAAGATATGAATTGAATTCTTTTTCGATTCCAATTAATCCTTTGTCGTCTACGTCTGTGAATCCAATAAGTTGTGAAGCCAGATGGGTATGGGGATAAGATCGTCTAAATTTACGGTCCAGCACTAACCCGGCAATTCTTTGACCTAATAGCGCCTGCACTTTATTGGTTCGTAAATTTCTCTCCAAATACACAAAGTCTGCTTTTGAATTTAATTTTTTTAAATAATAATCTGCTTCTCTCTCAGTAGATTTTGAAATCAGGTTTGCAAATTCCAATTTATTTTTAACCTTAGACGGATGGACACCCACGGAATAATGAATAATATTCCGAGTGAGGGGCGTATTGTTTGTATCGTAAATATTTCCACGGACTGCCAGTAAGGGTTCTTGCCGCTGACCTTGGCGAATCCCCTGTTTTCGGTATACATCACTATCTATAACCATTATTTGAAATAACCGCGCAGATAACCCAACCCATGCAAAAATGATACAGCATGAGAGGATAGTAACTCTCGGGCGGAATTTCAAATATGTTTTAGTCAATATGACCGGCGATTTTATTGTTGTCAATATATATCATCAAAGTCTCAGGCTGTGAGGGTATCATGTTTAATTCTGTTCTGGCTACATAAGAAATCCGATCTCCCCTGGAGAGTTGTGCGATTTCCATTTTAAGCTCTTTTACAGTGTTATCTAATTCCTTTGCCACTTGATTTTGAATTTCAATTGCCAACATTGTTTCATCAATTTCTGTATACACCCATAAATAAAAGATTAACCCTGCTATGGAAATAATTGTGGTGGAAAAGAATAATAAAGTTTGAAAAAATTCCCGATTCTTTTTAGATCGACGGTTTCTTTTTTTTGCGGCCATTATGCAATCCTTTCAGCTACCCGAAGTTTGGCACTGCGGGAACGACTATTTTCGGCCTGTTCTTCTTGGGAAGGAACAAGCGGTTTTTTGGTAATAACTTTAAGCACCCCTGACTGTTTTAATGAGCGAAACGTATGTTTAACCATGCGGTCTTCGAGAGAGTGATAAGATATGATCACAACCCGTCCGCCGATAGTGAGAAAGTCAATAAAGCATTTCAGAAATGCAGAAAGCTTATCTAATTCACCATTCACTGCAATGCGTATGGCTTGGAATACGCGAGCCAGGGATTTATGTCTTTGGCGTGGAGGGGTAGATTTGCGAACGGCCTCTTTGAGGTCGGCCACAGTCATCAAATTCGAACCAGCTTTAATGGCGTGAGCAATACGCCGAGAATGTCGTTCCTCGCCAAATTGATATATGATGTCTGCCAATTCTTTTTCGGAGGAACGCGCGATTAAATCTACTGCAGTTTCTCCCGTATTACCGTCAAATCGCATATCTAAATTTCCGGTGGATTCAAAAGCAAATCCTCGTGTCTTAGAATCCAACTGGATAGAAGAAAGCCCAAGATCTAATAGAATGCCGTTCACAGCAGAAATCCCTGATTGATCAAGGATTTCAGGAAGGCGATGATAGGATGATTGGAAGGTAAGGTAGGGACGTGCGGAGGCACCCAATAGGGTGTTACATAATTTAAGCGCCTCCGCATCCCGATCAATCCCGATCAACTTTCCGTTGCCGGAAAGTTGATTGAGGATTTGTGTGGCGTGCCCGCCGGCCCCGACCGTACCATCCAGATACGTTCCATTGGGCTGCAGGTTTAAGTATTCCAGAACTTCTGTTAGCATCACAGGAATATGAGGTAGAGGGCATTCCTGCGTCGCATTCAAGTTCATTAAAGTATAATTTGATTTGCAAGTTCATCAAACTGAGATGAATCAATTTCCTGTGAGTTCTTATCAACTGAATCCAGTAGCTTGGGATTCCAAATTTCAATTTTATTTACCATTCCAAGGATTAACACTTCTTTTTCAAGCTGTGCATATTCAATCAGATTGGGGGAGATGGCAATTCGTCCTTGTTTGTCGTATTGAACTGAAGATGCATACCTTACTGTACTCCGAACAAAGGATCGGTTGACTTGGGATAGCGAAGATAGTTTTCGAAGTTCATCCTCGATTGATTGCCAAACAATGATAGGGTAGACCCATACGCAGGGATCCATACCCCTCGTGATTACAAAAGATTGTTCGTTTTCGGCTGAAAGAACACCCCTGAATTTTGCTGGAATATTGGCTCGACCTTTTGTGTCTAACGAATAAGAATATTCACCTGTAAATGTATTTTGATTTATTGTCATGCCCAAATTGTTAGGGATTATTACCCACAACTACCCACAATGTATATATGATCTCCCACCTGTGTCAATAAATATTATGAAAATATTACACGATCCCCACCGTAGTTGAAGGGATTTGATAAACGATTACTTTAAAGAGTAGAGGTTAGCTCTTCGGAATGAAGTGCTGGATCGTCACCGTTTTGTCGACGGCGGACAGGGAGATACGAACTGGATTAGATGAAGAATCAAATGAGTTTAGCTTGATTCCATTCAAGTAAAGATTTAATCCTATTGTATGTTCAAACAGGATATCAATCGATTGGCTGAACTCATACAATCGATTATCTCCAGAGGGGAGGACATTTTCATTCGAGGCAAGTGTATCAATTGTGGATCGATACCATACCCGTTCTGCCGTAGCAAGCTTAAGTGTGTAAGGCGATTCTTCTTCAATCATTTGCACAGACTCTGCTAAGACATCAAAATTATTTTGGAGTACTTGCTCACTAATAGACTTTTTATCTAAGAACTCATGGGGATATTCAAGGGGCGCCTTAGCTGATTCTTCTGCGTTAATAACACGAATGATATAGATCGCAAAAAGGAGAATACCAACGAGAGTAATCCCTTTAACCATATCGGATCGTACTATTTTGGGGCTGCGTGAATGAGCTTGAACCGATTCATCCACCTCTTCCGGTGATTGGTTGGTTTCTTTGGGCGGTGAAGATTCTTTCTTTTTCCGAGCAGGCTTATCCGTTTTTTGCCCTAAATATATTTCGAGGTTACTAATGGCCTCATCCGGGTTGGCACCAATTTCTGTTGCATAAGCACGAATAAACAGGCGCATATAGGTATTGGGTAATAAGTCGAATTTTCCATCTTCAATAGCTTGAAGATAATTAAGGTTGATTTTTGTCCTGTTATGGATTTCCTCAAGATCAATTTCCTGATCTTGTCGGATTAACTTTAATTCTTTGTAAAACTCTGACATTTGGGCCGAAAAGTTACGTGTAGGATTCCCTTCTGAAAACTCTTTTTGTACGGTTTTTATATTTATTGATGATTTGATTGTCTATGGTCATTGATTTAAATCTAAATATTTTGAAAAATGTGAATAGAACTTGGATAAAGGGAATCCCATTACATTGTAGAAGCATCCATCAATCCGATAGACACAAACAGAAAACCAATCTTGAATGCCATAGCTTCCCGCCTTATCAAAAGGCTTGTAAGTATCAATATAATAAGAAATAATAGAATCAGATAAAGTATTAAATGTAACATTCGTGCAATCATGAAATGTATCGCTGATCATTTTTTCGCGGTGTTGAATTGAAACACCTGTATATACCTTGTGTGTATGCCCCGATAGCATCTTTAGCATTCTAAAACTGTCTTTCTCATCCTTCGGTTTACCTAAAATTTCAGAGTGATAAACAACGACGGTATCTGCACCAATTACCCATTTATCTCCATATTGCTTGGCAACATCCTTGGCTTTTTTTTCAGCATAATGCTCTACAAATTTTTGCGGTTTTAGATCAATATTAAAGTCCTCATGTATTTGACTCGGTATAACTTGGAATTTTAAATCAATTTGTTCTAATAATTGTTTTCTCCGTGGCGATCCGGACGCAAGAATGATGGAAGCTGATTTCATTCTTTTCATCGAAATACAGCCAGTCTACCAATATGGTTAATTTGTTGGATTCCATCACTTGCTCTCATTTTATATATATACACACCATTGGCGAGTAATCCCCCATATTCATCTCGCCCGTCCCATGAAATTCGATGGTATCCAACTGTATAATATTCCGTTAGTAGTGACTTTATTCGGCGGCCTTCTAAGGTATAAATATCCACGGATACGTCAGCATCGGCGGTTAGTTCAAATGTGAATTGGGTTTCAAAGTCAAATGGATTTGGGTAATTATATACATGGAGGAGGCTTAGTTGCTTGGTTTTCAACAGGGTTAAACTAATCTCTGCTTCTGTTGGATTATTGGCATTGTCCCATGCACTAATGCCTAAGGATAATTGGTCTGAATTGTCTGGAATTGAATATTGGATTGTCCCTGTATTTAAACTGTTTATATCATAAATAAATTGATCAATCGCTAAAGATATTTCTTCTAAGTTTGGATTATATAGAAAGAGTTCATGCCCTTTTTCACCTGTGAGGTTAATGCCGAGTGGGTCAGAAAGGCGGATAATTAATTTTTCTCCATCTGGGAGGTGGTCTCCATTTCGAAGCATTCTCCCCGATTCGGTTTCAAATGTTATGATGGGTCCATTTGTATCATTTGACGGCACTCCCAGGGTTAATTGTAAATCGGTTACAGCACCGATGGCTTCATCACCCAGAATTGAAGTAATCGCAAATCGCACTTTAGCAGGATGTTGGGAATAGGTGATGTCTTTTGGTACTCGGAATTGTGGAGATAAGGATGCGCCTTCAAAAGTAAATGATCCCCGAAAAAGGGTTGGACCCGATTTCATATAGGTAATTTCCTCTTTTCGGGATGCAAAATTAAATGATTGGGTGTAAGAGGTTGCTCCATCTTCAAAAACTAAATACCCATTTCCTTCAGAAAAGGGGCTGGAGCCATTGAGTGTACCCACTTCTAATGTAGCTAATGTATCTGGTGATACGGTGGCATCATTCACAATCTGGGTTGGTATTGGCAATTTCATAGCTGGATCGCCGAATAAATGAAAAAGTTCGCCGTCGGCACCCCCGGTTTTAACCGATTGTAAAACCATGCCTAATGTGGCATCCGTTACGCCATTGCCCGGGAAAATAGCAGAAAACACTTTTTCTAAATATTGGATGTTGCTGGATACGGTAATCCCTCGTGTGGTTGTGATGACGGCAGATGCTGCATCCATAGGTGTGCGAATTAATTCTTCCGCAAACGATTCGGATCCGATTTGATCAAAATGTCCCCAATTACATGTACCTGCAACCCAGAGTGGAAGCTTCATTTCTGCATGCATGGAATTGATATCATTTCTTTCGTTGTTGAGAATTAACATTTTTTCTTGAGCCCATTGGGTTGGGTTACCATGACCAATAAAATTAATAAAGGCAGTTCCAGCGGTAATTTGGTCAAACAACGCCTGAGTTGCCGCCGGTTTGATTACACCAAATGCGGAACCATCGCTGACCTCTGGAAAATCCACCATATACAATTTTTTTATTTCCATAAAACCAGGAATGGTATTAGTCAAACGTTCGGAATTGAGCGTATGACTTTTCCCAATTGATAATTCATAAGATTCTCTTTCAGGCCTTGCCGGATCGTCAGCAACGAGTGTAATCCTTTGTTTCCATAAGCCATTGGGCATAGAAGTCTCAAATGCGATGGTCTTTTCCACGAATGCAGTTACTTCTTCCAGGGTTCGCGCAGGGAATCGTCCTGTAGCCATCTCAGGAATAACACCATTGAAAGACACCAGTCGATCGTCTGTGGCGTGGGAGTATGTTGACCCCACTTGGATGGTCGGTACTTGCATTTTTGATTGGCCTGTGATATTGCGGTAATCAAAATCAGCATCACCCATAAAAAGGACAGTCGATGGCTTTTGGGCCCAGTGGTTTTGAGTCCATTGTAAAAAGTGTCGAATGGCTACCGGGTCTTTATTGCCACCGGAAAATTCATCATAAATATCTTCTATTGATGCATAAATAGACTGATTCCTATGATCCACCAATGGCTGAGCTGCAATTCGAAATGTTTCTGGACCTACGATGATATGTTGGCTTCCGTTTAAATTATCTCTTAAACTTGAGAAATGTTTTGTATCCAACAATGACAAATTTTCAATAGTGGATACATCTTCCAATTGAAACGTATAAAATCGTTGAAGCGTGTCTGGGGGAAGTGATACACGCATTAACGTTAAATTATCTTGGGATATGATAGGTGTATTTACCGGGCGTTTAGGATCTGTAATATTCCATACGGTAAGATTGGAGCCAGATATAGAAAATGTAATATCATTTTCCGTCACGGGTGACACAAATTCAAATGGGCTTGCATAGGATAATTTTCGTGCATAGGAGATGGTTAAATAATCATAAAGAGGTTCAGAGTTTGGGTTGTCTGCAATATTTGAAATTTGAAAGGATTGAATACCATTGGAGAGATCGCCTGCTGGAATTGAAAAGTCGCCTGATTTTAATCCCAAGTTTGACCAAGTAATAGATGATAACGCCTGATTGTTAAATGAAAGTCTTGCTGTATGTTTTGTGGAATAATATCGAGTGGCCACTGATTCCTTGCCAATCAGCCCAAATGAGCCACTTGCAGGAATAGATGCCATAGGATCTATAAAATGGACATCTTGTGAAAAGGAACCACCCTGCCTGATGATTGAATTCCCCCATGCGAGTCCAGATTCTTGATGGTTTACAATATCTGTTTCGAAATGGAGATTAACAAAACCATAATCCACACTCAATGGGCCATCGGGAACCGAATTTCCTGTGGTGATTCTTTTACCTCGCAACGCCGAATCATCAGGCATGAAAAGCCAATATACTGATTCTGTAAAATAAAGGTTTTCATGCCAAAATATATCATTCACTTGTTGGTCGAAACCACTTGGCCCTTGCCCATAAAAAATGATTTTATCTCCTGAATCTAAATTGCCATCGGATTCTCCTTCAATAGCAATAGCCAATTCTACAAGGTTCTCAGGAATAGTTACATCTCCGGTAATTTTTTGGGTCAAGTCAAACGTTCGGTCCCGGCCTAAAGACGAGCCAGTAAACAGCATGATACTTCGTGGATCTACTGATTCTCCAGTTCCAAGGGTAGCAAGGAATCTGTCGGCCGAAATTTTATAAACATTATCTTTAGAAATGGAAAATTTTATCCATCGTCCTGCCGGGAATTTTCGAAGTTTAGCCAAAGAGTATTGTTTGGGTTCCACCCAGTTTTTCGCCACGGCCCAATTGGTTATTTTGGGCGAGAGCAATTTTTGTTGATTTATGGCAATTTTCTGTGGTTGACGCCCTTGGCCATCTAATCGAATCGTCACAGTTTGCTTCGGATAGTAAAACCCTTCAACGGAGTGGGGACTAATTCGAAGGGTCCCTGTATTGAGGCCATTTACTTTTTGCTGATGGGTCCATTCTGTTTTTTGATACACAATATTTTGATATTGGTAGTTTAAAGCTTTATCTGATTGAATTGAAATTTGAGGTAAGTTTTCATTGGGTAAGCCAATCAATAGGTCTATGGGTTTAAGGTCTTCTGGCGTTTCTAAATCACAGTTTAATTGAATAACTAATTTTTTTTCTGAGGAAGAAAGAATACTTACCGTTGTTTCTGCTGTGAGTAGTGCAGAGAGGAATATGAGGTATAAGCATTTATTATAGTGTTTCATGTGTATAAAATTTAGGGAAATGAATAGGTAGTAATAGAAGTCATTTTCATGAATATTATTTTACACTTACAATTTTATATCATGTATTGAAATTGTTTCCGACGGTGGTACAATGTAATTTCACTCTCTTTTTCTTAACAAATTATTTCATTTTTAGAATGATCCATCCATTTTGAAAGGACCTTTTGTGTTTGACTTAAATATGATTAAAGCTGTTTATGACCGCATTCCGGGGCGTGTGGATGCAGCAAGAAAAGTCGTTAGTAGGCCGCTGACTTTGGCAGAAAAAGTTTTATATAGTCACCTATCTCAAGGTGATGCACCAGCAATTCATACACGGGGTATATCATATGTGGATTTTGATCCGGATCGTGTAGCCATGCAGGATGCCACAGCACAGATGGCATTGCTCCAATTCATGATGGCGGGGAAAAATAAAGTGGCTGTACCCTCCACAGCCCATTGTGATCATTTAATTCAAGCTAAAGAAAGCGCAGATACAGATTTGGATGTGGCCAAAGATATCAATCGTGAAGTGTATGATTTTCTCGAGTCGGTTTCAAATAAATATGGGGTTGGTTTTTGGAAACCCGGTGCTGGAATAATCCATCAAGTTGTGTTAGAAAATTATGCATTCCCCGGTGGAATGATGATTGGAACCGATAGTCATACAGTCAATGCGGGTGGCCTGGGAATGGTGGCTATTGGTGTTGGGGGCGCCGATGCGGTAGATGTGATGGCGGGCCTACCTTGGGAGTTGAAATTCCCAAAATTGATTGGCGTAAAATTAACAGGTGAATTAAGTGGTTGGACGTCTGCTAAGGATGTGATTTTAAAGGTTGCTGGTATTCTAACAGTAAAAGGTGGTACCGATGCTATAGTAGAATACTTTGGCGAAGGTGCAAATAAATTATCCTGTACAGGAAAAGGCACCATTTGCAATATGGGAGCTGAGATTGGTGCCACTACTTCCATATTTGGTTATGATGGACATATGGAAAAATATCTTCGAGCGACGGGTCGTGGAGATGTGGCAGATCTTGCTGACGGTATTGCAAAATATTTAAACGCCGATGATGAAGTATATGCCCACCCTGAAAAGTTTTATGACCAGGTCGTTGAAATTAATTTATCTGAATTAGAACCTCACTTAAATGGCCCGTTTACACCAGATAGAGCCACACCGATTTCTGAAATGGCTAAATCTGCGGCAGAAAACAAATGGCCAACAGAGGTAAAAGTGGGTTTAATTGGATCTTGTACTAATTCCTCGTATGAAGATATTTCTCGCTCCGCCTCCATTGCAAAACAGGCTGTAGATCTCGGATTGAAAACCAAAGCGGATTTTACCATTACACCTGGTTCTGAACTTGTGAGATATACTATCGCTCGCGATGGGTTCATTGATACATTTGAGGCATTGGGAGCCAGTATTTTTTCCAATGCTTGCGGGCCTTGTATTGGTCAATGGGCAAGACCGGGCGCAGACTCGGGTGACAAAAATACGATTGTCCATTCCTTTAATCGAAATTTTGCGAAGCGGGCAGATGGGAACCCCAACACCCACGCATTTGTGGGCTCACCTGAGATAGTGACTGCATTGGCCATTGCCGGAGATTTAACTTTCAATCCAGTTACAGATACGCTCCTCAATGAAAATGGTGAATCGGTAAAATTAGAAATTCCCATCGGTAATGATTTACCCATCAAAGGATTTGAAGTGGAAGATTTAGGCTATCAAGCACCAGCAGAAGATGGGTCAAATATAGAATTGGTGGTGAATGCTGCATCAGAACGGCTTCAGCTTTTAACACCATTTGAACCATGGGATGGACAAAATATTACGGGCATGAAATTGCTCATCAAAGCCAAAGGAAAGTGTACCACAGACCATATTTCTATGGCGGGACCGTGGTTGCGGTTTCGAGGACATTTAGATAATATTTCTAATAATATGCTCACGGGAGCAATGAATTATTTTAATGAAAAAACCAATTCTGTCAAAAATCAAATAAACGGAGAATATGGTGCTGTACCTGACGTTCAAAGAAGTTATAAATTCAACCAGATACCAACCATTGTAGTGGGTGATGAAAACTATGGTGAAGGATCCTCCAGAGAGCATGCAGCAATGGAACCGCGATTTCTGGGTGTGAGAGTGGTATTGGTTCGTTCATTTGCCCGGATTCACGAAACAAACTTAAAAAAACAGGGTATGTTGGGATTAACATTTTTGAACAAAAGTGATTATGATTTAATCCAAGAGGATGACACTTTTGATTTTGTTGATTTAGATCGATTTTCTCCTGGGAAATCACTCATTTTATCTGTAACACATGGTGATAGTTCAAGGGATTTCATTGAATGTAATCATACCTATAATGAAGCACAAATCGCATGGTTTAAAGCGGGTTCTGCGCTCAACCTCATTCGATCTGAACAGGGATAGTATATGAAAGTTTTAGTATCAGACCCAATTACTGAAAGCGGTATGGCCGTTTTGAAAGAAGCGAAATTTGAGATCGTACACTTACCCAATGGATCCCCTGAAGAAAAAGCGACAGCCTGTAAGGATGTGCACGGTTGGATTATTCGTAGTGGTACAAAAATAACTGAAGAAATGATTACATCAGCTAAAAACCTTCAAGTAATTGGACGTGCCGGTGTCGGTGTAGATAATATAGATATCCCGGCAGCCACTCGTCGTGGCATTGTCGTTATGAATACACCAGATGTGAATACTATCTCTGCTGCAGAACATACCGTCGCAATGATGTTAACACTTTCCCGGAATATTTCTGTCGGAGATCGTGGCATGAAAAGGGGCGAATGGAATAGACACGCATTGGTTGGAACCGAATTACTCAATAAAACAATTGGTATTGTTGGCATGGGGAAAATTGGTAGGGAAGTCATGACCCGTTGCCATGCCTTTGGTATGAATATTTTAGGGTATGACCCCTTTGTAAACCAAGAAATGTTCAATGAAGAAGAGGTGGAGATTGTTGACCTGGATAAATTAGTCGCTCAATCAGATTTTATCACCGTTCATGTACCACTCATGGATTCCACACGTGATCTTTTTGATTATAAACGGTTATCATCTATGAAGCCAAATGCCCGAATTATAAATGTTGCAAGAGGTGGAATTATAAATGAATCTGATTTGGCTAAGGCACTTATAGATGGAAAGATATCGGGTGCAGCGATTGATGTATTTATATCTGAGCCGGTAGATGAATCGAATCCTTTATTGAATGCACCAAATATTATTTTAACCCCCCATCTTGGCGCTTCAACTCAGGAAGCAAAAGAAGGGGTAAGCATGGCGGTATGCGAACAAGTGAGAGATTATCTTATTTGTGAAAAGCTGGCTAATGCATTAAATATGCCAATTTCTGACGCTTCAAAAATAAAAAAATTTCAGATCCATTTAGATTTGGCAGAAATAATGGGGCATATTCAAGGGCAATTAAATCCAGGTGTAATAAAGAAAATATATGTGGATTGTGGCGGGTCGATGGATGAGTCTAAACCAGCTGCATTGTCTTTTTTAAAAGGATTATTAAAAGATCGTGTTTCAGATCGTGTGAATTACATCAATGCGAAATCTTTGGCTGTTGAGTTAGGAATTGATATTGAACATAGCAATTCTACAGATAGTGGTTCCTATACTAATTTGATTCGGACGACTGTTTTAGGGGAATCAACAACGTCTGATATCCATGGTAGTATATTTCAAGGGAATCAGAAAAGACTTGTAAATATTCTTGGATATGAAATAGATATAACACCACATGGCACATTGGTTTTTATACAGAATAAAGATGTACCGGGCATTATTGGAAAAGTAGGTACCATGCTTGGAAGTGCTTCTATAAATATTGGTGCTTATTTTTTAAGTCGCGAGTTTAGAGATTGGAATGATGGAAAGGCGTTTGGCGTGATTCGGGTTGATAACCCTGTTCCAGAGGATGTTATGGAACATTTACAACAATTACCTGAGATTTACTCCGTTCGACAACTTGAGTGCTAAATTGCGATGATAAACACTTCCAATAAATCGATTCAAATAGCTGGGGGTGGGATTGCCGGGTTAACGGTTGCGTTACAATTAAAAAAATCAAATTTTAACCCAATAGTATATGAAAAAGAGACCGAAGTTGGAGGCGGTCGTGACGGAGATTATGAAGGGTTAGAAAATTGGATATTTTCCAAACCAGTCCCAGATTTTTTTAATGATTTCGGAATTAATTTCAATCGTTTAACGACATTTCCTAT
Source organism: Fidelibacterota bacterium (assembly GCA_018674655.1). Taxonomy (GTDB): domain Bacteria; phylum Fidelibacterota; class Marinisomatia; order Marinisomatales; family TCS55; genus TCS55. The sequence goes on from JABGZQ010000070.1 coordinate 19,297, forward strand.
AAATCAGTTTGTCGTTCATTCTCAAAATTCCAAACCTTTCACTATTTATAATAAACATCCATTCTTTTACATGGTAAGTCGGGGAAAAAAATCTAATGATTTAGATTTTCAACTTTTTCAACAATGTAAAACCCATGGTGTCCAATTTGAGTTTGGGAAAAAGGCACCAGATTCATGTCAAATTATCGCGACTGGTACAACGAGAGCAGCAGCATTTATTCAGGGAACTAATTTTGAAACAATGCTACCAAATCAAGTCCATTTACTTTTAGGAAAAAGATTTGCACCGAAAGGATATGCTTACCTAATCATTCTCAATGGCCGGGGAACTTTAGCTACTGCTTTTAAAAAATCTAATAACCTTAAGTCTGATTCATTTAAAAATAGTATGAATTATTTCAATTCAATGGGATTGAAGATCCCTCCTGGAAAACCGTTTGGAGGCCGTGGAAGTTTTTCGCTTCCTATTGGACCAATGCAACCGCCATATAAAATAGGTGAAGCCGGCGGATTCCAGGACTATTTATTTGGGTTTGGAATCCGTATGTCCATGATGTCTGGCCAGGCAGCGGGATTATCTATTATGGGAAAGAAAAGAGAATCTAAGAAGATTATCAGAGCACTAAATCAAAAAAGGAGATTGTCTTTCTTGAATCGCATTATTTACGAACAATTAAGTGATGAACGCATGGTTGGATTTGTAAAAAAACTTTCTGAAAAGACAAATCCATTGTCTATTTTGGGTGATGCATATTCTTGGAACTTTAAAAATATCTTGCGATGGATAAATCTTGGACAACAATATGAAGTACGTCCTACTTAGAAGCATTCAAATCGTATCCATGGTTATTTTACTCTCTGGGCTTGTTTGGGGTATCCGAGAAAATAACGTTGTATTGGAACTAAATGCCCTCATCATTGGTTCTGGGATATTTTATATTGCAAATATGTTGCTGAAAAAAAATTAATCATTCAAATTCCAATATGATAAAAACACAAAAGCGAGAAGATTATGTCAAAATTATGGGATGACTTAAAAGATAATATGAAGGAATGGGGCAATGCTGCTGTAGAAAAAGCAGAAGAAGTGAGCAAGGTTGCCGTTGCAAAAACAGAAGAATTAACTAAAATCAGTAAAATTAAACTGGATATTCATCAGTTACAGCGAGATTCCCGCAGGGAAAAGGAAGCCTTGGGTAAATTGGTTTACGAGCAAGCAAAAGATGATAATATGGTTAATTTCACTGGAAATTCCGAATTTTTCATCCATGTAGAAAAAATTTCGATTATTTCAAAAGACATATCAGAAAAGAAAAACGAAATAAACCGAATTAAGGCTGAATATAATATTCAAGACACCGACCTTTCTGACACGATAGAAGATGAGAGTGTGGCTGATGAGGAAATAATACCTTCAGAATTAGAAACTCCTGAAGGTTCAGAAGAAAAATCTGAATAAGATTTATATCCTTGCCACCTTCTAAAACCGCTTCTTACCAACATAAAACAGCACTCACCCAATATCTTGGGGAAATAAAGGAATTGAAACCTCTTTCAAATGAGGAAGAAGTTCGTCTGGCGCAATTGGCTATATCAGGTGACAAGGATGCGATTAATTAATTGGTTACACATAATTTGCGGTTTGTGGTTGCTGTAGCAAAAAAATTCCAAAAAATCTTGAACAAATTGGTAGGGTTCTGAGTTTATCTGAAGAAAGGATTCGGCAAATAAAGACCAAAGGACTCCAAAAACTGAGACATAATACCCGATCACATTTACTTAAAATATACCTAAAATGATCCATATTGATGAATGATAGACATTGTTGTAAATTATATAGCTAAGTTTGGCGGATAAACCGTGTTTCGTCGTAAGAAAAAATCCAATAAATACCATAATTATATCATTGTTTCTGAGCGTGATACAGACGTTCAGCATTTCCATTTTTCGCGTCAAAAATTATTGACGATTTCTGGAGTTGCTGTTGTATTAATATCCATTGCCTTATTTTTAAGCGCCGATGCTTTAACGGGGATTTTATACAAAGCTAAGCTGAAAGACCTTCAGTCAAATTATAAGAACTTAACTCAAACTTTAGTTGATTTACAGACGCAACTTGAAGATGTATCTGGGCAAGTGGGTATAATAGAAAAAAAAGATTTAGCAATTAGAACTTATGCTGGGTTACCTCAGATTGATCAAGATGTTCGTAAAATGGGTATCGGAGGCACGAAGTTAAAAAATCCAAATATGGATGAAATTGCTCCCCATGTAACTTCTCTCATTTCTGATATTGAAATGAATGTTGATGCCTTATCAAGAAAAGTGAAACTGGAATTGCAAAGTTATAATACGATGTTTAATTCAGTGCGTGATCATTCAGATAATTTGAAAATAATCCCCTCTATTCGCCCTGTTCAAGAAGGCTACTTGGGCTCTGGTTTTGGATATCGTGAAGATCCATTCAACGGAAAAGTTCGATTTCATTACGGTTTAGATTTTGCAGTAAATACCGGGACAAAAATTTATACTCCTGCGGATGGAAAAGTAAAATATGCTGGGAATCAAGGGGGATTTGGGAAAGTAATTAAAATTGATCATGGAAATGGATACCGCACGATTTACGCTCATTTATCCAAAATAAAAGTTAAACGGGGACAAGAATTGCTACGGGGTGAGTTGATTGGGACATCTGGAAATACAGGTCGATCAGCTGGCCCTCACCTACATTATGAAATTCATCAATATGGTGCACCCCAAAATCCTATGGATTATTTTTTCTCAGGCTACTTGAAGTAAGCCTTTTTTCCTCTAATCACCTCACAGTAATTTTCAAGCTAACAATATGAGTAAATCATACTTCATTGA